>JBGTIL010000165.1:0-4954 GCA_041745695.1 Chitinophagaceae bacterium
CAGGTCAAATTTTGATTTGGTCTTAAATTTCTGAACAACATCGTTTCTGTACTGCTCCTCCAATTCAATTTTCGTTTTTTCTTCATTGCTTAGCATAGAGAAAATTTAATGTTAGTTGCTGATGGATGTGGTTCCCCGCTGCTTTGACCTTGCGTTTTCAATGAAAAGTATTGTAAGAATGCCCAGTAAATAGGCTATGAGATCGATCCAGTCGAAGCCGACGCCGATCACGGTTCGTGCTACATTATTTTTCTGGAGGCCTAACACTTCAATGATTTTGAAATACTGCATTACCTCTACGAAATAAGAAAACAACAGCACGCCAACAGCAACTTTGAATGGAGGAGCCCGTAAAAACGTTTTAACCGCGCAGTATATCAGGATTACTACAAGGAAGTCGCCTGCATATGGTCGAATAATGCGGTCATTTACGTATAAAGCAATCAGAACTTCGATGATAAACAGGATAACAGCAAACAGAAAGTAGTTTTTATTAAATGTTAGCATACAGTGACCAGGTTAGAGACGGGGGGAGACATCAACTTGAGGAGCTGCAAGAGGCTGAAGGTATCAAGTGTAATGGTGAGGCTGGATCTTATATCACCCCTTTTACTCATGCCTATAAATTGTTCGGGCCGGGGTACTGGAGCCGCCGGAATGGGTTATGCCTGCAAAGCTCCTGACCGTTCATAGTTCAAACCCGCAATGCGCCCCGAAACCCCCTGCCCGCATAGTAGGAGGGTGCACTGTTGTGGTACACGAATACCTGGCCGAAACGGAAGTCAGCGAACAGGGCGCCACCAAGTTTTCTAACGGCTGCAGGTGTTTTTAACCAGCTCGATGTTTTGCTATCGAATTTTCCGAGTTGCTGTAGTGCCCGGTACTCCTCTTCTGTCAACAATTCAATTCCCATGGCAGCTGCCATATCCATGGCAGTGTTACTCGGTTTGTTTTCTTTTCTTGACGCCAGCCCTTCACCGTCGTAACAAATGCTTCTGCGGCCGGCTGGACTTTCCGCCGAGCAATCATTAAAAATATAGTGATCCGTAATTGTATCATGTGCCACTACATCTGGCTCGCCCCCGGTCTTTTCCATTGCATTCAACGACCACAGTTTACCGGGATCTGCCTCTAGCCTCGCTTGCACGATTGCCCAGTCGGCACGACTGTGTCGGTTCTGATTTTTCGTAAAGCGGGAATGTAGTAGCTGGAGCAGTTCGCCTTGCTGTGCTGACGATAAAACGTTTTGTGCCATTGTTGAATTTTCCGAAGTGCGTGTATGTTATTTTGATTTGACGGAGCGGCTGATCATGTCTTCCAGAACTGCCATGTCTACGTCTGCCAGCTTATTGATGTAGAGGCAACCAACACCGGTTTTGTATTTACCCAATTTTTTAAGGGCTTCGGCGTGTTCCTGGATGTTTATAGAAAGGTATAAGGTCAGGTTTGCCTTGCGCGGCGAGAAACCGATCTTGATCCATTCAACTTCCCGGCTGGTTGTCGGGCTTTTCACTCTTACGTTTCCGAACCCGATTAGTGATGGGCCCCACATCTTGGGATCTTCTCCTGTTGCCTTTTTCATCAGTTCTAAAATTACCAGGCTGTCTTTGCGTTTTTGTTCGTTAGGAACTTTATTGATAAAGTCTTCAACGCTTTCGGCGGTAGGTTTGGTTTTTATTTCTGCCATGTGAAAAGTGTCTATGACGTGGATCAATACTTGTAGACTGTAATCTTAGGGTTCCCGAGCTACCCAAATTTGCATCGCTTCGGGTGGTCTAACATTATCCTCAACAACTCATCAAACAAGAATGATTAAAACTACGACACTTGAATCTATCTTTCAGCCTCCATAATGCGTTCCACCCACGCCTGCAGCTTTTTACTTCCCTCGCTGTTTGCCAAATTTGGCTTCAATAACGGCTTTCTTTCCTTTGTAAAGCGACGTTGAACTATAAAATCTCATATACTTGACAGCCCTTTTTATCGATTCAAATTGCAGTTCTATCTCTGCCTCCAACTTAATATTTTTTCCTAGCTTTTTATCATAATCTTCTATTAGTTTCCATTTGTAATGTACGAAGCCATTTCTGTCATCAGCCAATCTTTTAATGGTCTTTAAGTGTGCCGCACTAAATGCTTTTAAGCCAATAAGGATCGGCAACCAAGTTAGCTTTCCAAAGATGTCAACACTTCTTGTGATGTCCATTATTACCTTGTCTGAAATCTCACGCCTTTCACATTCCTGTCGAATCAAATAGTTTAATGAATGTTCAAAAAACATAGAATAAAACACTTTAGCAAAGTGATATTGTTTTGCACTATAAAATAATTCCGCTTGCAATAAGATATCTACGGTATGATCAATTGAATAAAATATTTTTCCTGAAGTCGCGATTTCAGCTACTATCTTCCAAAGCTTCGTTTTCGGCAACTTTAAATCATCGGTTGTTATTATACCCTGATCTAAAAAGATTCTTGCAAAATCTCCCAGAAGCTTTATTACAATTTTCTCTGTTCTTTCCAATCTTAACGGTTTGGTCTGGGTGAATGTTCGGCAACGGAGGTTTAGGGAAAAAAACGTCCGGTCTAAACTAAATATACGCTTTGAATATAGAAAGTAAAACTGCATGCTTTCTATCGTTCAACATTCTATAGTTGATAGCACCACGCCACAGCGATCAAATTTCCTGTGCCCTGAGGAAAGATTAGGTAAGCTTTAATAGCATTTATCGCTCGTAGACGGTTCTGGAGATAAGCTTGGTGTGTATGACTGCCTGCCCACAGAAAATTTTCGTCAATCTGGCTGAATGCACAACAGACTAATTAATATATTCCCATTTGTTAAGAGTCATGCACGATCACCAGCTGCTTGATTGGGAAATACACTTCCTGAGTCAAAATTGAGCCATCCGCTCGCCCTCAAGGTGCAGGGTCATCACCCCCTTTTATTCCTGCCTTATCTTTACGCCATGGCAGTTGATGTTTTTCAGTCTCCCGATTATTTTGGTGTTGATGATCTATTAACAGACGAACACAAGCTGGTACGGGAAACAGTGCGCAGCTACGTAAAAAAAGAAATTTCTCCCATCATCGAAGACTACGCACAAAGAGCAGAATTTCCCCAACAGATCGTAAAGGGACTGGGCGACCTGGGCTGCTTCGGACCAACCATCCCTGCCGAATACGGTGGCGGCGGTCTCGACTATATCAGCTATGGCCTTATGATGCAGGAACTGGAGCGAGGCGACAGCGGTGTGCGCTCTACGGCCTCCGTGCAAGGCTCACTCGTCATGTTTCCCATTTACCAATACGGCAATGAAGAACAACGCCAGCGCTTTCTGCCCAAACTAGGAAGCGGTGAATGGCTTGGCTGCTTCGGTCTCACAGAACCCGACCACGGCAGCAACCCCAGCGGCATGCTCACTAATATCAAAGACGCCGGCGACCATGTTGTGCTCAACGGCAGCAAGATGTGGATCTCCAACGCCCCCTTTGCACAGGTAGCCGTTGTTTGGGCAAAGGACGAAGCAGGCGACATTCGCGGCCTTGTAGTGGAACGCGGCATGGAAGGTTTTTCTACTCCTACCACCCACGGCAAATGGAGCCTTCGTGCCAGCGCCACCGGCGAGCTTGTGTTTGACGGTGTGAAAGTGCCAAAGGCAAATATTCTTCCTAATGTAAAAGGTTTAAAAGGTCCACTCGGTTGCTTGTCTAAAGCACGTTACGGTATTGCCTGGGGTGCACTCGGTGCTGCGATGGATTGCTACGACACCGCCCTGCGCTACAGCAAAGAACGCATACAGTTTGACCGCCCTATTGGAGGCTTTCAACTGCAGCAAAAAAAGCTGGCAGAGATGATCACGGAGATCACCAAAGCACAACTGATGGTTTGGCGCCTCGGTGTTTTGATGAACGAAGGAAAAGCTACACCGCAACAAGTGTCGATGGCTAAACGAAACTCCTGCGAAATTGCTACCAACATTACCCGCGATGCCCGGCAAATGCTGGGTGGTATGGGCATCACCGGCGAGTACAGCATCATGCGTCATATGATGAACCTGGAGAGTGTTATTACATATGAGGGTACCCACGATGTTCACTTACTCATTACCGGTATGGATGTAACAGGTTTGAATGCTTTTAAATAGCAGCAGTCTCACGTCATCGATCGCAGGCTTAGTTTCCAAACCCTTAAATCGACACAGCCTCTGCTTTACCAATAGATAAACAGTATCAAAATGACAATCTCTAACGACGACGATACCGATGCTCCCAAAACGGGCAGAAAAGAAAAAGGTCTCAGGGTTTTCCTGATCGGTTTCATGGGTTGTGGCAAATCACATTGGGGGCGGCTGTTGAGCGAAAAACTGCAAATACCTTTTTTCGACCTGGATGAAAAACTAGCAGAAAAAGAGGACAACTCCGTCGTTGAGATTTTTGAGCAACAGGGCGAGGAATACTTTCGATTACTGGAAAAAGATGTGCTGCACCTGCTGACCGAAAATCATGAAAACTTTGTGATGGCCTGCGGTGGTGGCACCGCATGTTTCTACAACAACATCGATTATATGAAGTCGAAGGGTGTCACCGTGTGGATCAATTGCTCTGTAGACTGCCTGCACCAACGACTAATGAAAGAACGCGGACAGCGGCCACTGATCAAAGATCTTTCAGAGAATGCCCTGCGCTCTTACATCGTAAAAAAATACTCCGACCGTAAGATTTTCTACCAGCAAGCAGCTGTCATTCTTCAGGATGATGAAGTAACGCTGGAGCAGATTACTCAAAAAATATTTCACGCTTAATTTTTCTCATGCATAAGACGTTTTTGCTTACGGGCGCTGTATTGGCGGGCATCGCTGTAATATTAGGAGCTTTTGGCGCTCACGGATTGAAGAAAATCGTCGGACCTGAAACGGTCACTACTTTTCAAACAGGGGTCCAGTACCAGATG
>JBGTIL010000166.1:0-1568 GCA_041745695.1 Chitinophagaceae bacterium
GAGGACCGTCTTGGCCCCACCCATCAGGTCGGGAATGACAAACTCGCCCGTGGCAGCGATAAACACCAGAATGGCTCCGGTCATCAAGCCCGGCCTGATTTGCGGCAGCAGCGCGTGCCAGAAAACCCGCCAACCGTTCGCTCCCAAATCGCTCGCCGCTTCGGGTAAACTCCAGTCGATCTTTTCAACGGATGCATAAAGGGGCAGCGCGAGGAAGGGAAGGAAGTCACACGTCAGCACCACCAGGACCGCGAACGCGCTTGGGTAGAGCGCGGTGCCGGGTGAAATCAGCGACAGGTATCGGCTTTCTCCGCAAAGGCCTTATAGTAGGACAATTTGTGGCTTCTATAACAATGATCATAGGTACGCTGGTAGTTGGAAAACAATTGAGCTATCTCCGAAGTACAGATCTTGGATATAAGCAGGAAAACATTGTTATCATTCCCACAAACAAAACAAGAGCAGAGGGATATCCATTAGCTGAAAAATTCCGGCAGGAACTTGCTGGCAATCGTGAGGTGTTGAGTAGTACCACCTCCTTATACAGTTTTGCAGAACCGGGTTGGGTTTCTCTTGGATATAGAGATGACAAGAATATATTCCGCCAGTTCCGCATGAATACTATTGACCCGGCTTTTGTAAAGGCAATGAGTCTTGAATTGATAGCAGGAAGAAATTTTTCCAAAGAAAATCCTGCCGATCTGATCAATTCAATGATCGTTAATGAAGCCATGGTTAAAGAATATGGCTGGAAAGATCCTCTCGGCAAAAGATTGCCTGGAAAATATGAACAACAGGTTATCGGTGTTGTAAAAGATTTTCATTATGAATCACTGAGAAACAGCATCCTCCCGCTTGCACTGGTGCCTTCTATCGACAGTATGTTACGCCGGTCAAGTGATATGAGTTTTACGGCGTCACCACAGCCAAGGGTTTCCATCCGTTTACGACCAGGAGATCTTCAAAAACAAATGGCTTCCATCAAAAACGACTGGATAAAAGTAGCAGGTGACCAGGATTTTGAATTCCGTTTCCTGGATGAATCTTTAAATGCTGCATATATCCAGGAGCAGCGTTTAGGCACAATGGTTCAGTATGCATCTGTACTTTCTATTTTCATTGCCTGTATGGGTCTTTTCGGTCTTTCAACACTGATAGTAGTAAGACGTACAAAAGAGATCGGTATCAGAAAAATATTAGGCGCTGAAATAAGCAATATTGTACTGTTGATTTCTAAAGATTTTATTCTGCTGGTTATAATAGCATCTTTAATCGCATTCCCGATTGCATGGTGGGCATTGCAGACATGGCTACAGGATTTTGCTTATCGTATCGAAATACCATGGTGGATATTTGTTATGGCTTCAATGCTTGTCCTGATCGTTGCCCTGATAACTGTTAGTTTCCAGGCAATCAAAGCGGCTTTGGCAAATCCGGTGAAGAGTTTGAGAACGGAGTAAAGGCCTCACAGCTTACCAAATAAACGACAAACAATTGCTCATTGCTCAAAGCTGAAAACCTACAACACAACATGATACAGAACTTTTTTAAAATTGCAGCCCGAAACT
>JBGTIL010000167.1:0-3185 GCA_041745695.1 Chitinophagaceae bacterium
TTGCCCTGGAAAGATGCATCTGTCAGGAATATTGTTTCGCAGCATGTTATAGAACACCTCGTGATTGAAGATGAATTGATTCCATTATTGCGTGAGGCACACAGGATCTTAAAACCTGCTGGTGAGTTATGGCTTGCAACGCCTGATCTTCGAAAGATATGTCAGTCTTACATTGATAACAATTGTAAAGAATTGTATGATGATCGTGTGGCGCGCATGCCGCATTGGTCATTGGAGGGGTATCCGACCCAGCATATGATGAATGATTTTTTTCATCAGCAAGGTGAGCACAAAAACTTGTTTGATTTTGAGTTACTGAAATGGGTATTAGAAAAATCTGGTTTCCGCAACATCACACGTGTAACTGAAAAAGATCTGCTCAAACGATTTCCGGGATTTCCGGAGCGTGGCGATGATATCCAGGCGTTGTATGTGCTTGCGATGAAAGACTGATCAGATATTTTTCTTCTGTACTTTCTTGTGGAGTTCGTTCACTTTCATTATGGCGGCGGAGCCGTACCAGGGATGGAGTTCGAGGGCAAATCGTCCGGCTTTCACGGCGGGATCTGTTTCCGTTAATGCTTTTGCTTCTTCGATTGTTTCTACGTTAAATATGTAAATGCCTTTCAGTTCGCCACCGTCGAGGAAAGGGCCTGCGACTGCAAGTTTTCCTTCATCTGCGAGGCGGAAGATATTGTCCAGGTGTGCGCGTTGGAGTTGGGCGGCCTGTGTGGAATCCATGTCCTGGTTGGGGCCGGCTTTGAGGAAAGCCATGACATATTTTCTCATGCCGTAATCATCTGCGCCTACTTGGGTTGCAAGGACCGAGTCGTATTCCATTGTTTCCACTGTTGGAGCAGATTCGTCTACTGAAACTTTTACTTCTGGTTTGCAGGATGAGAAAATTGCAACAAAGGTTAGGATCAAAAATGAGGAAGTGAGAGACTTCATGGGTTTTCGTTTAGGGAGTAATAATAAGAAAAGAATGGTGTGGGAATGGGGCTGGTGACCTATATGAGTATGAGTCGTGGAAAAAACCGGATGGGGGTTGAAGAATGAGTGATGGCATCTGATGATGAAAAGCATTATCGATCCTTCGGAAGGCAGGGGTAAACCCTGCCTCTACATTGATTGATTTAGATTGGATGTCATTGTTAAAGTTTGACTCGTCCTAAAATAAGTTTACAGGTTAGATGAATAATCCTGCCATTGGTTTACAGGAGCGTTTAGTCCTGCAATAGGTTTACAATAGTAGGTTGTTTCTGATAATAATTCTTCCATAGTTTTTCCGTTTCGATATGATTAACTGATTTATGGACTCTGTCTGGAGTTAAATTACCTATACTCATATGAGGTCTTTCGCTGTTATACAGATTCACTGCCACCTCGACCAATTCTTTCGCTTCCTGAATTGAATCGCATTTGAAGTTCTCCAGGTATTCTCCTTTTATAATTCCATTCAATCTTTCTGCTAAAGCATTCTCCAGTGGATTTCCATTTTCTGTCATGCTGATTTGGATTGAATATTCTTTTAAGACATCTACATAGGTTTGGCTGCAATATTGAATTCCTCTATCACTATGATGAATAAGTTGGGGATGGCTCTCTGCCCCCAAGGCTGAGAGAGCCATTCGCAACGCTTGTAGGCTCTCAAGTGCTTCCAATGTTTGGCCAAGATTATATCCCACGATTTTGTGTGAATATGCATCTGTAATAAAACTCAGGTAAACATGAGTTTCATTCACTTTCCAATACGTAATATCACTTACCCAGAGTTGATTAATGCCCGAGGGTATAAAATCCCGGATGAGATTAGGATACTTCCTCAGCCAATGAAAGGATTGAGTGGTTTGCACTCTGCGTTTGCGCCTTCGTACCAATAGATTATTGGCACTCAGCAAGGAAAACAAAGCATCTCTACCCATTTTAATGTGATGTTCTTGGGTGAAAGTCTGTAGTTTTTCTAACAGTTTACGGCCACCCATCCTCCGATGATTTTGGCGAATTTTCAATACTTCTTTAATGACCAACTCCTCCTCAATAGTTGTTGAAATGCCTTCCCAATTGTTTTGATAATATGCCTGCCTGGTTATTCCAAACCACCCACATAGTTTGGCTAATCCTATGTGTGAAAAATTGCTTTTCATTGATTCTATGGTTTGGTATTGTACTTTTTTCTGATAGGTATTTTGAGTTCTTTCTCCGCTATATCTATCATCGTAGAAAAGGCTATTGCCTTAAGTTCTGCATCCTTCAACTGTTTTTCGAGCTCACTAATCCGCTTTTTTAGCTGAAGATTTTCAAAGCTTTCAGGATCTGGAGAAGCCTCTGTTTTTACAGACTTTTTTTTAGCCATGGGTTCAAAGTTAGACTCAAAGGAAGTGGTACCAAGTGAGATTGAGGTTTTATATCCAAAGTAGCGCATCCACTCCAGAATTTTTCCATGCTCATAATCTCTTCCTGTATACTTTTTCCAAATGGCGCGTTTGGAACACCCTGTGGATAGCATCTCTTGAATCATTTGATGCTTTTCGGCGTCGGAAAAGCGAAAAATCTCAGTTTGAAATGTGGTTTTGGTCATTTTTTACACTTGTTAGGTGTAAACCTATTTCAGGACAAGACAGTTTGTGTTTTTTGAAAAATATATGGGTTTTGGCGGTCATACATTGAGGTGTTCGATACATATAGGATTGGGGAGATTTGGTGAAGGGGGGAATGGTTGAAAGCAAAAAAAATATGGGGGTATGGCTTTTTCGAAATCCAATCAGTATCTGGAAGAGATTCATCATTTAAGTGAGTTCATGAAAGCATTTGGACATTCTGCTCGGATACAAATAATTGAATCCTTATGTCGGGATGGAATTTGCAGCGTGGAAGAATTGCATCGTAATCATCCCATAGCGCGTTCGACCTTTTCGGACCATATGGAGATTCTACGTAACTGCCATTTGGTTTTATGGGAGGAGCGATTTCCGTATACATATTACAGGGTTAATGTTGAGGTGCTCCTGTATGCCATAAAGCTGATTAAAAAGTTTTTTGGCAATTTGCTTAACCAGGTCAGTGAGTTTGAAAATTTAGTGGCGTTTTTTCAGGTAAAAGATGGTAACCGAAAAGAGAGTAATACGGGAATGGGAGTATGATGCGGTTTTCTACGAAATCTGTCGCCCAAATTTGGGTATTTC
>JBGTIL010000168.1:0-3504 GCA_041745695.1 Chitinophagaceae bacterium
GACACCTACACCAATCGCTGCTATTTGTTGGGGTGCATATTGTTTAAGCACGGTTTCAATAGTATTGCGAATTCCTACAGCGCCTTCCTCCCTGTTCACTTTAGAACGATGCGTGGAAAGCAAGGTACCATCTGCATACCCGCAAACAATTTGCAGCTTCGTTCCACCAATCTCGATACCTAAAAACTTTTCTTTATGCAATGCTTCCTTGTGTTGGTGAATGGAATAAGACCGGAGCGGAATGTTGGTTCCGAATTACCCTCTTTTTAATTACGTTGTAAAGCGACAGTGGTCGCAGCCTGGCTTCCTGCTTTATTTGGTTTGATCAACGACCGTTTAACCCAAGAAGCTTTCAAGGGACAAGTTTGACCTTTAGTGAAATCCTCTTTTCAAAGTTAGGAGGCTTTGGCTCGTTGAAGGTAATAGCCACATCAATAGAAACGTCAAGCTTGTATCTCCACATCATGGAACAGGAGCGGGTGGCAGCTTCAACGAAGAACGCGCGCCTAAAAAAATTAGCTTGGGTGCTTATATGGAGATGAACGGTGTTGATCCCGGATCTTCTGGCTCCCATGCAGGGGCGCTACCAACGAGCTAATTCGCCTAGTCAAACGCTCTGTTTAAAGGCTTTTGACCGCTTCCAGTTACGCATCAGTAATTGATTGCCGCATCTCCACGCTGAAATCTTATGTCGATTTTGATCATGCCTGGCACTGCCCTACCGTTCGATATGGCAGGCTTCCATTTAGGCATTCTTTTCACAACACGCATGGCTTCCGCATCGAAATAAGGTCCACCAGATTGGAGCACCCGGATGTTTGTTACAGTCCCATCTTGCATGATCTCTAACTGTACCCCAACAACCTTATTGGCAGTAGCATTTACTACAGGCGACATGCGCAGGTTGCGTGCAAGGAAGTCGGACAATGCACGCTCCCCACCCGGAAATTCTGGTTTCCGCGAAGCAACAGCAGCCTGAATGATGTTGGCTTTTTTCAATTCATCAATAAACAGACCGCTTAGCTGCCTGATTTTGTCACGGCTCGGTCCAGGAATGACCACATCATAAAAATCTTTTGAATCATATTGTCTTACCGCAGACAGTTTGTAATTACGCAAGCGAATAAGGTCGTCCAATGACACAGTATATGTATGAAAATAGTTGTAGTACGTGTCGCGCATTTCGTAGGTCTGCAGCCCGGCCGACTTTAACGTGGCCGTGCTGTCATTATCGAATAGCAGAATAACTTGTTCATTCTGACCAATGACGTTTGTACTTTCCACTCGGCCATTTAATTTCATGAAAGTGTTCGTGCTGTCGGAACGAAAAGTGAGTATTGCCGAATTGTTGCCACCTGTAAGGATTGCCAGAGGATAAGTTTCAATAGTGCGCTGTTTTAGAAAACGGTCATACTCATTAATCTTTATGCGCTGTGCAGGTGAAATGAGCGGAGCCAAAAACAAAAAGAAGAGGATGCGTGTCATTAAGAAAAATATACGTTTGTGGTAAAAAAACACAACAGGTAAAACTGCTTAGTACCAGGGAACTAGAATCTTAAATTGGCGTTTGTCAATCGCAGTATACAAAATGGTAAGCTCATAGCCATTCCGCAGCTGGGCACCTGTTTTCAGCGCCGAAACAGTGTGGTCGTAGGACAACCCAATATGAAATCCTTCGTAATAATACCCAACATAAGGAACGACCGCATCTTTTAGCCGGTACCACATACCAACGGCAACTTCGTTTTTTAGCTTGCGCTCGTTCAACTGAATGCCATAGGCACCACCGAAGGTGGTTTGGTTCGCGCCGCCTTGAGCCATGTGCGTCAATGACGCATATACCTTGCCGTAATCCCCAACAAATACCTGGGTACCAGCTTGAACCACTAGCCGCGTGGGCATCTTAAATTCATCAAGTATATCGGATTCCTTGTGTCTTAAAATATTGTATACGGCTACCCCACCAAAGAAGCTTTTATCTTCCCCGTTTGCGTTGAACACAATGCCTGCATTTGCATCAAAAAAATTTTGTTTTGGATTATTAAATACCTCACCCTGCGGCAGTGCAGGATCGTATCCACCCGATCCG
The DNA here is from genome assembly GCA_041745695.1 of Chitinophagaceae bacterium. Classification (GTDB taxonomy): domain Bacteria; phylum Bacteroidota; class Bacteroidia; order Chitinophagales; family Chitinophagaceae; genus Flavisolibacter. The sequence goes on from JBGTIL010000168.1 coordinate 2,090, forward strand.
AACTGCGACCCAAAGCTCAGATTGCTGTAGTCGATTCTGCGCTGATGGTAGGTGCCCTGCAGCCCGACGCCAAAGCTGTTCTCGCCGTTCTCGTCCAGTCCTACGTGATAGGCTGTACTCATACCGATCGATGAGGTTTGCAATCCGCCGTTAAGCGATTTGTCGTTCATAATGTAGATGCCGGCGCCTGCCTTATGACCTGCCGTCAGCGTTTCCTTAAAAGGGCTAATATCTGCAGAGAGATACCCTGTGAAGAACGGGCTACCGCCCGGGGTACCCTGGGAGCGAAAATTTGATGCCAACCGGTAACGTCCTTCTATGAAGCCAGTATTGGCGGGGTTTGTAAGCAGTGGTGTCGAGAAGAACTGAGAAAAATGATACGATTGAGCTTCCATTTCAGTTCCAGGCAGTAAAAGTACAACTAGCAGGAAACAAATATTTTTCATAAAAAATGCTTATCTGATTAAAAGACTTCTGCCGCTCTGCCTGATCGTTTTCCCGCTGAAGTCAACACATTCAAGAAGCCAGGAATAGGTTTCCACCGGTTGCCTGTTACCGTTAATCGTACCATTCCAACCCTGACCTATATCTTTTGTCTGATAAACCTGTTGTCCCCACCGGTTATACACTTTAAAATATTTAAGCTCCTGAATATTGATAAAGTAAGGTCGAAGGAGGTCATTTTTTCCATTTCCATCTGGTGTAAATGCAGTTGGAACGAAAATTTCCGTTTCTGGAAGAACGAGTGCACAAGGCTTGAAGCGAACAACAACTGTATTGGAAGAAGGAGCTGCACAGGAACCATTGCTGATTGTCACGGAATAAATCCCGGCGACCCTTACCTGGTAAATGGGCGATATGGCACCAACCACCAGGGAATCGCCCCGATACCATTGGTAAGATGTACCTCCGCTTGCTGTTAACGTTGTTACCTCACCGGTGCAACGTACCTGGGGCATCAACGGCGATATAGCACCCACCGGGACAATTCCTGTGGTCACAACCGCAGGTTTGACGCGCACGCATCCCGCAGCGTTGGTAGCTTGTATAAAATAGGTACCTGCGCCAAGGCTTCTCGGATTAGGTATTGGCATGGTTGCCTGCGAATCGGTAAAATAAGTATAGACAAGGTTGGAATCCGAGCCCATGGTGATGGAACCAGCAGTCAGGTCGCGCGTTCCCGGACCACAGATTGTTGGAATGGGATTGATTACAAGGTTAGGAAACGCCGCCTGCGTGATGGTGGCAGTGGTGGTGGCACTGCAACCCGAAGCATCACGCACAACTACAGAATAGCTGCCCGCGGCAAGACCAGCAAAGACGTTTGTGTTTTGAGCAGTGCCACCGTTGAGGCTGTACGTATAAGGGGCAGTGCCACCCGCGGCACTCACCGTAAGCGTTGACGTTGTAGCACC
>JBGTIL010000169.1:0-8580 GCA_041745695.1 Chitinophagaceae bacterium
AACTTGTTTGGTCTATCAGCACAGCTCCACCATTACTTCGCAGGTAGTTGTAGCTATCGTAAGCCAGTGGCTCCGAGGTTTTAATAGCTACCCTTGCAACATCGTTCAGTTCAATGCCAGCAGGAACGGGTTGCTTTTCGAGCGTGTTAACATCCAGCCTGTATTCGATAGATTGTACAACAGCTTTAACGGTCCGACTGTTGTGCTGCAGCAGGTATTTATTACCTGCCACCAGCGGGCGGGTGTCCATCCAGCAAAGAAGCATTTCGAGTTCCTGTTTTACTTCAGGCAGGTCGTTTGACTGTACAATGACGTCGCCGCGGCTAATATCTATATTATCTTCCAGGTGAAAAATTGCACTCTGCGGTGCAAAAGCTTCCTCTACTTCCTGACCACCGATCTCAATTTTTTGAAGCGTGCTGCGCAGGCCTGATGGAAGTATACTAACAGCATCGCCTTTCTTGTATATGCCACTTGTAATCTTCCCCGCGTAGCCGCGGTAATCATGCAGCTCTTTGGTTTGCGGTCGTATCACGTACTGAACGCCAAAGCGCGGGTGCGACAGATTGATATCCTGTTGTACCTCTATTTTTTCCAGCACTGAGAGCAGCGGCGCGCCGTTGTACCAATGAAGCTCCTTGGTGTTGTCAACAATATTATCTCCTTTGAGTGCGCTCATCGGTATATACGTGATGTCATGGAGATCGAGGGAAGCCGCAACCTTTGCGTAGTCGATAACAATATTGTTGTAGGTATCTTCCGAATAATTCACGAGGTCCATTTTGTTGATAGCAACGATTACATGCGGGATTTTAAGTAAAGAAGCAATGATAGAATGCCGGCGTGTTTGTTCAACTACGCCAGAGCGGGCATCAACAAGGATGATGATACAATCTGAATTGGAAGCCCCGGTGACCATGTTACGGGTGTACTGAATATGCCCCGGTGCATCGGCTACAATAAACTTTCGCGCAGGGGTTGAAAAATACTTGTACGCAACGTCTATTGTAATACCCTGCTCTCTCTCAGCCCGCAAGCCATCTGTGAGCAACGCGAGGTCAACAGCTCCACCCTCAATCTCCTTACTGTGCCTTTCCAGCGCTTCCATCTGGTCATTCAGGATACTCTTGCTGTCGTAAAGAAGTCTGCCGATAAGCGTGCTTTTGCCATCATCAACACTGCCTGCCGTTATAAATCGAAGTATATCCATAAACTGAGAACTTTATATTTTGAAAAACACACTGAGGCTTGTAACAGGACGCTTAGAAGTAACCGTTCTTCTTGCGGTCTTCCATAGCTGCCTCCGAAACTTTGTCATCGATGCGGGTCTCTCCACGTTCAGAGGTTCGGGTAGCGATGATCTCCCGGATGATGTCATCAATAGTGGAAGCAGTACTTTCTACAGCTGCCGTGCAGGTCATATCGCCCACGGTACGGTAGCGTACAGTTCTTGAGAGCACCTCATCGCCCTCGTCGAGCTTAACGAAATCTGAATAGGCAACCAGTTGTCCTTCATGTTCAATTACATCGCGCTGGTGAGAAAAGTAAATGGAAGGAAGTTCAATCTTTTCATGTCGTATGTAATTCCATACATCCAGTTCTGTCCAGTTGCTGATTGGAAACACACGAACGTTTTCACCTTTGTGAATCTTACCATTATAGATGTTCCATAATTCTGGCCTTTGACGTTTTGGATTCCATTGTCCAAATTCATCACGTATAGAAAAGACTCTTTCCTTTGCTCTGGCTTTTTCTTCATCACGGCGGGCACCGCCGATGCAACAGTCGAACCCAAATTCTTCGATCGTATCGAGCAGGGTAAATGTTTGCAGTGCGTTTCTGCTGGCAAACTTTCCTATGGGTTCGGTAAGTCCTTTGGCTTTTATCGTGTCCTCTACCTTCCGCACAATCAGCTGCTCACCGAGTTGCTCTGCCAGCCGGTCGCGGTATTCGAGTGCTTCCGGAAAGTTATGACCCGTATCTATGTGAACTAAGGGGAAAGGAAATTTACCAGGGCGGAAGGCCTTTAGGGCCAGTTGCACCATCGTAATAGAATCTTTACCACCGCTGAAGAGCAAAGCAGGACGTTCAAACTGGCCGGCTACTTCCCGGAATATATGTATGGATTCTGATTCCAGCAGTTCGAGATAATTCAGTTGGTGAGCACTCATAATTAGTTTTTATTTCTCCAGGGTTTGTACATGTAAGCCACACTCTTTTTTGGTGCTGTCTTCCCACCACCAGCGACCCGCACGAAAGTCTTCACCAGGTTGAATGGCACGTGTGCAGGGAGCACAGCCTATACTTACAAAACCTTTGTCGTGTAAAGGATTGTAGGGCACTTTATTAGCGCTGATATATTGTTTTACATCGTTCAGATGCCAGGGCAGCAGCGGATTGTACTTCATCAATGAATTGCCTTCGTCCCATTCAAAAAGATCCATGTTTTCTCTTGTTGCAGATTGTTCTGCGCGAAGACCAGTGATCCAAACCGAATTACCGGTGAGGGCACGACGCAGGGGCTCCACCTTTCGGATGAAGCAGCAAGACTTACGAAACTCAGGAGTTTCATAGAAGGCGTTGGGACCGTTTTCGCTTACAAAACTTTCTACAGATTCGGTGTTGGGGTAGTACGCCTTAACCGTCATGCGGTAGGCTTCATTAGTGCGGCTCCAGGTACTATAGGTTTCCGGAAAAAGCCTCCCGGTATCTAATGTGAAGATGGATATGTCGAGATCATTCGATTTAATCAGGTGGGTAATCACCTGGTCTTCCCAACCGAAGCTGGTGGAAAAGGTAACTGCTCCAGGAAAGTCGGTCACCAGGGACTTAAGCGTGGCCAGAATATCTTCCCCTTTGCCGTACCGCTCAAGGGCAGTGGTTATATGGTGGTGGTGCGACATTAAAAATGCTTTTTAATCGGGCTGGTCGCTGGAAAATGGGCCATTATTGACCGTGACAAACAAATTGTCGCCGACATTTTAGGATAACAAACGAGAGGGAGAGAAAAGATTTCGGTTCTATTGAAAGTGTGCTTCATGCCGATGGTTTATATGAGTTGTTCTCAGTAACCACCTATCAGCAACAGTTGCATCTCCGAGGGGAGTGCCAACTGTACATCCATTAAATCAGGATTGCGCAGGAAAACGAGTTGTTTTATGTATCCGGCACCTGACTTATCTACCATACTAAAAGTATGATGGATGTAGCACCATTTCTTAATTGCTTAAGGTGGTTGCTAAGGCTTCACAGGGCCATTTCCCTCTGCCTTTCTTGATAAGTGTTTGTAAGAACTGAGGCAAAGGTAAAGGGATCGGGCATAAGTCCACTAGTTTTATAGACTTTTTAGCATTTTTAAATTTTTCTGCCGGAAAATACTTTCAAGTTAATGTTACAGATGTTCCAGTACCAAGATGCTGCTGTATTTAGGATTTATCAACCGGCTTGATGTCATTCTGTTGTTCCAATACCTGTTGCACCGCCTTGCTCTTTTTGCGAAATACCGGGAAGCTCATCGGGCTGCGTTGCGGACGCTCATCACCAAACAGTACACCCCACTGCTTGAGGGAATCGGTTCTGTCGAACACAATTTTAAGCACTGCGATAACCGGCAGCGAAAGAAACATTCCCGAGACGCCGGCTAGTGCCCCTCCTACGATTACACCGACGATGGTTGCCAGGGCATTAATCTTAACCTTCGAGCCTACGATCCGCGGCATTAGAATGTTATTATCCAGAAACTGCACGGCAGCGATAGTACCCAGCACTGCAAATATTGGCCAGAGCTCCTGCGAAGAGGTAAGTGTAAGCAACACGCCTATAAGGTTACCTACAAGCGCACCCACATAAGGAATGAGGTTCAATACAGCAAAAATGGCCCCTATCAACAGGGCGTGCTTGATGCCGATGATCATCAGAATACCACCCAAAAGAACGGTGATGTAGGCAATTTGTATAAGAAGGCCGATGAGGTAGCTTTTAATAATGATCTGCGTCTGACTCATGACATCCTCCACCTGGGCATGGTTCTGCTGCGGAAACCAGAGAAAAACAAATCGCAACAACAGGTTCCGGTAAAACAGAATCAGGAAAATATACAGCGGCAAAAGGGCGATGAAAACAAGCGTACCTGTAATGGACCCCGCCGCACCACCCAGCAAGCCACCTGCAGAATCGAGCATTTTACCACTCTGCTCGTTTATAAGAGCAAGTTGTTTGTCGGTGGAAAAATTTGTTTTTGAATTGATCCACTCTCCAAGAGACTGCATGTGAAGCAATACGTTTTCCTTGATCTGGGGAAAATCGGTCATCAATCGCCCAACCTGGGAAGCAAAGAACCAAACGATACTGCCGATAAGAATGATCAATAATAGAATGGTAAGTGCAATTGAAAGGACTTCCGGAAATTTTCGTTTGCGGAAAAAACGATACACCGGCAAAAGCACAATAGAAATAAAAAAGGCCATGAGCAACGGTGTGAGCACAGATTTTCCGGCAATGATGATCATGCCAAGAAAATAAAGACCAATTAGTTCAAGTGCCCTGCGGACAGTAAGCGGAAGTTGCTGCATAAATCAGTGCGGTTCTTTGAAGTAGAGAAAGTAATAATATAAGGGCTTTCTTCATTTATCGTGCCGCATGCAAAGCTCCGCAAATGTTTGGGGCAGGCAAAAAAAATCCCCTCATTCCTGAGGGGACAATTTTATAAGGCGTTCAGTGGGTTCAATTTTTTTGTTTCATCGGAACGGACGCCCTGGCTTTCATTGGATTGGATTGGGTGGTTTTCATCTGGCTGGACTAAAAACGGACTTTCAGGTAGGATAACTGGATTGGATGGCTTTCGGACAAATGGATTTGGTTTGGTTTTTTCGAATGGATTTTGGATTGATTGGTTTGGTTTCTTTCGGATGTACTGGATCTTGGTTTTGGTTTCTCAGGGTTTGGATGGTAACAACTTTAGCGCTTGTTGATGATGTAAAAGTAGCTGCTGCACCTGTCTGGTGCAATCGGATTAATGCCCTATTTTGAATTTATGGTATTTACCTACACACGGGTAAAACAAACCGAATGCAGCATCGTAGTTCTACGGTTTACGCTTAAACGACCCATAAGCTGCAATCAACGATGGATAAAACCGTGTTGCCGATTGCTTCAAAACTTTGTACGGGCGTCTGCTATTTTTGTCTACACTACCATTGGCATAATATAGACCGCATCTTTATGATCGAAAATCAAACTATACTTTGCGTGGACGATGATCTTGACGATTTGCATCTGTTGCAAAAAGCTATTCATACTATCAACCCGGATTATACCATTGAAGAAGCGCATGATGGCGTTGATGCACTTCAGAAGCTGCAGACTATGAAAGAAAGGGGAAATCTTCCGGCACTGATTGTTCTGGATATCAACATGCCGAAGATGGATGGACGGGAAACATTCCTGTCCATCAAGAATGATAACCTGCTCTCACAGATACCCGTGGTGATTTTAAGTACATCTTCCAGCATACTCGATCGCATCTTTTTCCATAAAAAAAATATCGAGTACATCACCAAGCCCATTCATTTTGATACGCTCCTGGCAATTGCCAATAAGCTGCTCAGCTTCATAAAGATCGACCGTAAGTCTTCCTGAAGCAGTGTTTTCATTAACAAAATTTCATAGCTCCTGTCTCAGCACGGTGCTCTAACCAGTACCTGAATTTCAAGAAGCAGTCATTTGCGGCAGCAACCATGGCTTCCACTTCCTGTTGTGTTGTGTATTGATTTATGGTTGTGATAAACTGCATCCATTTTCCTCCGGTGTCCGCTCCGTAACCACCAAAAAAATGAGTGGCTTCTGCCCATGAAGGGTTTGACCTGAGCAACATTTTCGTTATCCCGCGACCGCCCAGCGTCGAACCTTCCAGCACATACATCGCCCCCAATGCCTCAAACAGGTTTGCAACAGAAGGTAGTGCGGCACAAATTGGCGGGGTATCGGGGCAGCCCAGAAAACGCAGGTCATCCAGTATCCGGGCTGCCTTACGACGGTGGTTCATATCTGTTATTATTAAGTGATCCACCTGTTGTTGAATAAGGACCTCCAGTGGTGCAAAAAAACCATAGAAAGAACGAAGTATGCCCGCGTATGCTTCAGCGTCGGTACATGCTTGCAGGTAAGGAAGTAACAAAGCTTCTAGCGCTGCATGATTGGAGGCTGTCTGGGTTTTTAAGATTTGGGCGGTGCTGGATGTTTCGGGCGAAGACGACATAGTGAGAATAACGCTGATCAGTGAGAAAGATAAGAGCATGCAAGATAAAGTCGTTTGCGTTACGTTCCGTCTCTCAGGATTTACCACATAGCCAGATAGGAACATAGAGGGAACAGACCACACGGACGATACGTTTCCTCCGTGTCCCTCTGTCTCCGTGGTTCATCCCTTCGCTGCGGGAAGCTTTGAAACCTGTGTTTTTCTACTCTTATCTTTGGTTTTAAGCCAACAAAACATAATGACAACTGAGCCCTCAAAGAACTTGCGTTCTCTTACCGAGCATACGAATAAACTGTTGCAAACAATTTACGAAGGCGGCGGGCAGAAAGCCATTGCACGGCAGAAGGAAAAAAATAAGCTCACCGCAAGGGAAAGGATCAGCTACCTGGTTGATGCGGGAAGTGCATTCACCGAACTGGGCGCATTTGCAGGTTATGGTATGTATGCAGAAGAGGGCGGCTGCCCCGCCGGTGGCACAGTAGCCGGGCTTGGATATGTAAGCGGCAGGCAGTGCATGGTGATTGCCAACGACCAAACGGTGAAAGCAGGTGCCTGGTTCCCCATCACAGGGAAAAAGAACCTGCGCATGCAGGAGATTGCCATGCAAAATCACCTGCCTGTCATTTACCTGGTAGACAGTGCTGGTGTGTACCTGCCGATGCAGGACGAGATCTTTCCCGACAAAGAACATTTTGGAAAAGTATTTTACAATAATGCACGCATGAGTGCCGCAGGCATTACGCAGATAGCTGCAGTTATGGGCGCCTGCGTGGCCGGTGGCGCCTACCTTCCTATCATGAGCGATGAAACGCTGATGGTGGAGGAAGCGGGATCTATCTACCTTGCCGGTCCCTACCTGGTAAAGGCCGCCATCGGTGAAGATGCAGACACTCAAACGCTGGGTGGTGCTGTTACGCACACAGAGATTTCAGGCATTGCTGATTACAAGTTTGCAACCGAACATGATTGCCTTGATGCCATTAAAAAGCTGATAGGTAAATTGGGAGCTAAAGCATCTGCAGGCTTTAACCGCACACCGGCATTGCCCCCACAAAAAGCGATTGCAGACCTCCATGAGATTTTCCCAATAGACAGTACCAAGCCTTATGATATGGTGGAAGTGATTCAGCGGTTGGTGGACGACTCGATATACGACCAGTTTAAAGAAGGATATGGTAAAACAATCCTGTGTGGCTATGCCCGCATTGACGGATGGGCGGTAGGTATTGTCGCCAACCAGCGCAAACTGGTCAAAAGCAAAAAGGGTGAAATACAAATGGGCGGTGTTATTTACAATGACAGCGCCGACAAGGCAGCCCGCTTTATAATGAACTGCAACCAGAAAAACATTCCATTAATTTTTCTTCAGGATGTGACGGGGTTTATGGTAGGCAGCCGGAGTGAACACTCAGGTATTATAAAAGACGGTGCTAAGATGGTGAACGCCGTTGCAAACTCGGTAGTGCCAAAAATCACTATCGTTATCGGCAATTCTTACGGCGCCGGCAACTACGCAATGTGTGGCAAAGCTTATGATCCCCGTTTTATTTATGCCTGGCCAACAGCCAAGATAGCTGTGATGGGCGGCGACCAGGCGGCTAAAACCCTGTTGCAAATACAGGTCGCCGGTCTGAAGGCAAAAGGAGCGATCATTACTCCGGAAGAAGAACTGCGTTTACTAACCAGGATCAAAGAAAAGTATGAAGAACAGGCCTCACCGTACTATGCTGCAGCGCGGTTATGGGTTGATGCCATTATCGACCCTTCTCAAACCCGGCAACTAATTGCTGAAGGCATCAAAGCGGCCAATAACAATCCCAATACAACGGTGTTTAAAACCGGAGTGTTTCAGGTGTAGTAAACAGGGGTAATATCCCCTACTGTTTACTTTTTTTATGTTGGGCATTTTCCCTATTTTCACTAAGGGACTACTAACTGAAATACATATGAGCAACCTTTTACATGGCCGTATGGTAGTTGCCTTACTGGTAATGCTGGTAACGCTGGGGTCTTGCAAAGATGATTCCTTCTTAATTGAGCCTCCTGCGGTGGCTGACCAATCTTTCACCGAAGAATTCGACACTGTTTCCCTCTCACTCGCGCGGGGCTGGACAATCATAAATGCAAGCACTCCGAAAATCCCGTCGATCTCTGCTTTGATCTGGCAACAGGGAGGTGATGTGATTCCCTGGTTTAATGCTTTCTCAGAAAATGGATCGAACGTAGGCTTTATTGGTGCCAGTGCAGAATTAACAGCGTCAGTGCCGGCAAGCCTTGGTACGCCGGTTATAAGTAACTGGCTTGTTTCACCGGTAGTAACTATG
>JBGTIL010000170.1:0-5648 GCA_041745695.1 Chitinophagaceae bacterium
TCTTTTTATGGCGTGTGTTCGAGGATTTTAGTTCACCGTATAATGCTGGTAAGACTGATGCCAGCAACCCGGCAGGTAATGACATTTGATGAGGAGGAATAAACCATTGATGTGATGATAGGAATGATGAAATGAATTAGAATCCTGCAATTGCAGGGTGCTTTTTTTATGGAGCGTGAGTTCCAAGGCTTTAGATTCACAGCTGAATGTTGGTAAGATTAAAATAGCCAGGTCATTTTATTTCCTGTCCGATGAAAAGGAGCGTTTTCGTTTCGGGAACTAATATATGAACCTCACGCATTCCATATTCCCGGTTGAATGGTTCTTTAAAATGGATGCCGGTAAGTCTGTCTTTTATAAAAATCCAAAGCTTGTCAATGTCATCGACCTGCAGGTAAATTTCCATTTCGCCTATGTGTGCGCCAGCCCGCAGAACGTGGACTGTCAAATTATCTTTAGATAAAATGACGTAGGTTTTGTCGTCTCTTACAAGGGTAAACTCCAGCAAGTCAATAAAAAAAGAAGTTGTCTTTCCAATATTGAAGGATGGAATCATTGGGCTTAAATAATGTGCTATGTACATTCTTCGGATTTTATCTTATTCCTTTTTACAGGGCAATTGATACGGATGGATTTCTCATGTATTATGCTGGGTGGTCAAAACAAACTGAACGCACACAAAAAAGCCTGCACCGGAATGCAGGCTTCAATAATATATCAGGCATTAGTTGCGGCGACCTGCTATGGCATTATATATCAGCAATGCCACTACTGCGCCACCAGTGGCAACCAGTATGCTATAGAGGTTAAAACCGTCTACACGGCCCCACCCAAACATGGTAGCTATCCATCCGCCCAAAACAGCGCCAACAACACCAATGATCATGGTGATGATGCAACCCTGCGGATCGCGTCCGGGATGAAGTGCTTTTGCAATTGCTCCGGCAACGAGGCCTAATAAGATCCAGGATAAAATTCCCATAGTTACATTTTTTTAGGTGAATGATAATCACAAGTTAAGCAAATGATGTACCCGCTGTTAATCGTTTGAAAAAGTTGAATTCGATTCTTTAAACACGCATATTTGCCCGTTAATTTGCACAAAATTGGTTTTGAATGAAAAATGGCATGCTTGTTTTAAACATTTTTCTGCTTGTTGCAGTGGGCATTTTATTTTATTTACATTTTTCTTCAAAAGACAATTACTCACCTAAATCTGGTGTTGCTCCAAAGTCCAACACCTCGTCCGATCCTGCCGATTTTAAAATTGCCTACTTCGAAATGGATTCACTGGAGGCTTCTTTTGCCATGGTAAAAGATGTTAAGTCGGAATTGGGAAAAAGGGAAGAGGCTGTAAATGGCGAGCTTTCCGGTTTAGAGAAAAAGTACCAAAACAAGATTGCCCAGTACCAGCAGCAGGGCGCCACAATGAACCAGGTGCAGTCTGAGGCTGCTCAGAAAGACGTGATGCAGATGGAGCAGTCTATCCGCAACCGCAAACAGGCACTCGACCAGGAGTATCAGGATTTTTACATGAGGAAGATGAAAGATGTAAAATCGAAAATAGAAGCTTTCCTTCAGGAGTACAACAGCACCAAAGGCTATACCTATATTGTTGCCTATGAGCCAGGCTTGTTTTATTACCGTGACACAGCTTATAACATTACTCGTGATGTGATACAGGGGCTAAACAGCACCTACACAAAAAAGAAATAACCAACGATCCTGATCCTGCTGCGGCAGGATTTTTTGTGGGCAAGATAATCTCCTCCTACTTTCGTGGAAATTCAACAAATTGGCCGGAAGCACTGGTCGAAATTTATACAGCGTTGTATGCAGCCATTCTCTTTAGCAGTTCATGGAGGGTCGGGTACCATCCTCAAAAAAGATATGTCGCCGGAAAGTGAGCAGGCACACATGCAGGGGCTGGAGGAAGCTCTGAGCGCAGGTTATGCACTTCTGGAAAAGGGAGCTTCCTCACTGGAAGCTGTACTGGCGGCTCTTATAGTGCTGGAAAACAATATTAATTTCAATGCAGGCCGGGGTTCCGTGTTTACTAAAACGGGACTGCAGGAAATGGATGCTGCTATCATGGACGGCAAAACCCTTGACGCTGGTGCTGTGGCTGGCGTACGCAATGTGCGCAATCCTATTGAATTGGCTTCTGCGGTCCTTCACCACAGTCCCCATGTATTTTTAAGCGGAAAGGGTGCGTACGAGTTTGCAGTTCAGCAAAACATAGCTACAGAGGATGACGCCTATTTCTTTTCTGAATTCAGGTATAACCAATGGCTGTCCATCCGCGACACGGATGGTTACGCCCTCGACCATTCTAACCCCGATATCGACGCGCTAACCATCGACAAGAAAATGGGCACGGTGGGTGCCGTGGCCTGCGACAGGCAGGGTAATCTTGCGGCCGGCACCAGCACAGGAGGAATGACCAATAAACAGTTCGGACGCATTGGAGATACACCCATTCCCGGTATCGGCACCTACGCCAACAACGCAACCTGCGCCATATCCTGCACAGGGCACGGAGAATTATACATAAGAGCCGTTGCTGCCTATGATGTTAGTTGCCTCATAGAATACAAAGGTCTGACCTTGCAGCAGGCAATGGATATGGTAGTCAACGACAAACTGGTAAAGATCGGAGGCGAGGGTGGCATGATCGGCGTGGATGCAGCGGGAAATGCAGCACTGGTATTCAACACTGATGGTATGTACCGGGGCACGAAAACCAGCAGCGGTCGCCACGAAGTGGCTATTTATCGGTAATTTCATTGGTGCCGGAACCGCGGTCTTCGGGCTGTTGGTTGGTTTAAATTGCAGGGGCATAGCAACACATTCTCACTTTCATTAGGTATGAAAAAATTTGCCATTATAGTAGCGGGCGGCACAGGTTCCCGCATGGGCACTACCGTTCCGAAACAGTTTCTTCTGTTGAACGACAAGCCGGTGTTGTATTACACGGTAAAGGCTTTCCTGGAGGCCTATGAAGATCTGCAGATCATCCTGGTACTGCCGGAGGACCATACAGATATGGGCAGGGAAATAATTGATGCCTGGTTCGACTACAGTCGCATTCAGATCACGGCAGGGGGTGAGAGTCGGTTTCATTCGGTGCAGAACGGCCTACAACTGGTTACAGAAGACGGGATTGTGTTCGTTCATGATGGCGTGAGATGCCTCGTTACTCCAGACCTCATTCACCGCTGTTACGAAAAAGCGCTGGAAAATGGCAGTGCCATACCAGTGGTGCCGGCCCAGGATAGTGTACGCATTCTTACAGAAGATGACAACGAAGCCATGGAGCGCAGCAAAGTAGTGTTGGTTCAAACACCGCAAACTTTTCATAGCAAAATACTGGTTGCGGCCTTTGAGATCGACTACAAAGAACGTTTTACAGACGAAGCCACTGTAGTAGAAGCCTATGGACTAAAAATCAACCTGGTAGACGGAGAGCCCGGAAATATCAAGATCACACGCCCTGTAGACCTGCTTCTCGCCGAGTTGATTGTTGAGAAGATGAGCGTCGCTTAGAGAGTGAACGCACTGATAAACAGGAACCGAATTGTGTTAATCTGACCTTTTAGGCTAAGCACCGTACGACTCTGCCGATACTTATCAACAAAAAAAAGCCAGTCAATACGACCGGCTTTTTTAATGTGTTATTCTGATTATTGTTGAAGATTAAGCGGGTACTTATAGGTACCGTCGTATCCGGGATAAATTCCCTCTACACTGGCAGGACCGCTTACGTTAGCCAGAGCCTTCGACAGTTCTTCAATACTCGTAATATCCTGTCCGTTTACGCTGGTGATAATAAAACCCTGCTGCATACGGGTACGGCCAATGATGCCTCCGTCTTTTATTTTATTCACCACTACACCTCCGCTAACACCGTATTGGCGTGCTTTGGCTTTGTCCAGGGTAGTAAGTTCTGCACCCAGGCTTGAGCCAATGTTCAGGGTAACTACATCACCTCTTTTCTTTAAAACAAGAGTAACACTTGTTTCTTTTCCCGCGCGTAGGTAGGTGACCGGAATGCGGTCTCCAGGGCGGTAGGAAGCAATTTGAGCGCTCATCTGGAGCCCGGTGATTACCGGTGCGTTATTTACTTTGGTGATGATGTCGCCCTTGCGTATTCCGGCAGCATAGGCGCCTCCATCAGGTGAAACATCCGACACCAGTACACCGTCTACATTAGCCGGGATACCACGCGCTTTCATTTGCTCCTGCGTCATGTTTTCCCTATCAACGTCGATATAGGAAATACCCAGGTAACCCCGCTGCACTTCTCCAAAGCGAATGATATCATCCACAATTTTCTTAACGATGTTTACAGGAATAGCAAAGGAGTAGCCTGCATAGGTTCCATTAGGTGCCAAGATCGCCGAATTGATTCCGATTAGTTCACCGCCTGGATTAACCAGGGCACCGCCACTGTTACCGGAGTTAACAGCTGCATCTGTTTGAATAAAGGATTCTACAGGACTTTCACTCTGGCGCCTGTTAATGTTGATAGAGCGACCGGTTGCAGAGATAATTCCTGCGGTAACGGTGGTCTCAAGCGTGAGGGGATACCCGATTGCCAGCACCCACTGACCCAATTGAAGACTGGCAGAGTTGCCGTAAAGTAAGAAGGGAAACTTGTTGCCATCAATTTTTAAGACTGCAAGGTCACTACTGGGGTCGCGACCAACCAGGCGGGCCTTGTAGGTTTTGCGATTGTGCAGGGTAACAGTCAGTTCGTCGGCCACACCTTCACCACCATTTGATATAACGTGATTGTTGGTAACTATATATCCGTCTTCGCTGATAAGCACACCGCTTCCTGATGCTCTCTGTTCGGGCGCAGAATTAGGACCTCCGTAGAAATCTTCAAACCAGTCTTCAAACATTCCACCCCGGTTCCTGGTCACGTTGTTTGTTTGTTTTTTGGCAGGTATTCGGGTTCTGATGTGTACCACCGCAGGTACAGAAGAGTTGGCTGCTTTTGTTAGGTCAACCACGTCAGCAGATGCTGTTTTCCCGTCAAAAAAACCTGCATAATTTGCAGGCATACCATTTTGTGCGGTGCCGATAGAAGAGGTTTGATTATGACCTGCCACTTTACTGTATGTCCAAACACTGCCTACCGCGGTTGCAGCGCTCACGAGTATCATGAGGAAAATGTGTCTTGCTTTCATTTTATAAAATTGTGATTAGATGATTAGTGGTGTCAAATTGTATGCCTTATGGAACAAAATAAGTACAGGTTTAATTCATACCCTCCACGCTTATTGAGTTTAACAAAGGTTTACTCTCCTTATAACAGTTCAAGGGGCTTATTGTTAACGACTTAGGTTTATTAAAAAAGCGATCGTATTTATGCCGTCAGCGAAACTGTCAACGGCGGGATACTGTGCCTGCCCAAAAGGCAGCCCTCCATTCCCCACATTGCACTGGATCTCATCGCTGGTTACAACGGGAGTGGCCGTTCTGGCATCACCCACCGGTTGCGCATCGTAATACTCGTAGTTCAATTGGGCGATGGGCGGAAAGAGCGCTTTTTCTTCCACAAGCAGGATGCTGCTTCCATTGGTCATGTAATAACGGTTGTTCAGGATATGCATTGCCAGGTTGTGTTCGTAGTTGTTTCG
>JBGTIL010000171.1:0-14292 GCA_041745695.1 Chitinophagaceae bacterium
GATGGATGGTGTTTTCCGCGGAAAGCCCAAACTGTATGTAGCCCTGGGCATGGACTTTTAATCAACTCGTTTATATTTTTAGGAAGCGGTGCACCACAATGCACCGCTTCCTTATTTTGAAGACTTTGACGCAACTAATGACAGGCGTTGATAATGTCACAGGCCTCGCGGATCTGCGTATTGTTTATGATAAGCGGAGGAGAAATCCGCAGGCAGGAAGGAGCGAACAGGAACCAGTCTGTAACCAGTCCCTGCTCCAAACATTGGTCTACCATGCTTTTGCAAACCTCAAAAGAATCAAAGTCCAGTGCCATCCACAAGCCGAAAGAACTCACGGATTTTATTTTAGGATGATGTAAACAGCTTCTAAAAAGAGCTTCCTTTTGCGCTACAGTATCAAACATTTTTTCCTCCAGTAATGCATCAAAGGCTGCCAGCCCGGCTGCACAGCAAACCGGGTGTCCGCCAAACGTGGTGATGTGTCCGAGTACCGGCGCGTGGGTGAGTTGATCCATTAATGTTTTGTCGGCGATGAAGGCTCCAAGCGGCATGCCCCCTCCTAAAGCCTTGCCGAGGAGTAATACGTCGGGCACCACGTTGAAATGTTCAAAAGCCCAGAGTTTACCCGTGCGACCAAAGGCCGCTTGTATCTCATCGAATATCAAGAGTGCTCCGGTTTGCTTACAGCGCTCCCGGAGTGTATGGAGCCAGTTATTTTGCGGTGGTAAAATGCCGGCTTCGGCCTGTACTGTTTCCACGATCACGCACGCGGTTTCGGTGGTGATGCGTTCAAGATCGTCCACTGAATTGTACCGGAGGTGCTGCACATCGGGCAACAAAGGACGATAAGACTGCCGCCAGTATTCATCGCCAATTATACTCAGCGCACCCTGCGTAGACCCGTGGTAAGCGTTCTCGAATGCAACGATCCCTGATCTGCCCGTAACCCGCTTGGCAAGCTTCATAGCTCCTTCCACAGCCTCTGTGCCTGAATTTGTGAAGTAAACAG
Organism: Chitinophagaceae bacterium; assembly: GCA_041745695.1. GTDB lineage: Bacteria > Bacteroidota > Bacteroidia > Chitinophagales > Chitinophagaceae > Flavisolibacter. The sequence continues at coordinate 1,010 of JBGTIL010000171.1, forward strand.
CGTTGAGTGACGGAGGCAGGTATTCAGTCAGCCTTCGGGCATAACGTACCTGCGGACTTTGAATGAATTCCCCATATACCATCACGTGCAGGTAAGCGTCTACCTGGCTGTGTATAGCGGCTATCACTTTTGGATGTCTGTGCCCTATGTTGGCAACAGCAATACCGCCAATGCCATCGATATATTCTTTACCAGCTGCGTTCCACAACGTACACCCTTCCGCTTTCACGATTTCCAAAGCCATCGGCGCCGGCGAGGTCTGTGCCACATGAGATAAAAATAACTGGCGCAGGTTCATAAGCTGCAAAGGTAACCGAGGTCCCAAAAAAATCGTACATCTGCAATCAAAACAAAAACGATGGCTTATATAATTCCTGTGGAGGGCAAGGCGCCTATTTGGGATACCGACTGCTTCATAGCGCCTAATGCAACCATCATCGGTGATGTGGTAATGGGCAAACAGTGCAGCATCTGGTTTAATTCGGTGGTACGCGGTGATGTTAACAGCATCCGCATGGGTGATAAGGTGAATATACAGGACGGTGCAGTTATACATTGCACCTACCTCAAAACAAAAACCATTATAGGAAACAATGTATCTATCGGCCATAATGCAATCGTACATGGTTGCACCATTCACGACAACGTATTAATAGGTATGGGATCAATAGTGATGGACGGAGCCATCGTGCACAGTAATACCATCATTGCTGCCGGGGCCGTGGTGTTGGAGCGAACAGTGTGCGAGGGCGGGGCTGTGTACGCAGGGGTTCCGGCAAAAAAAGTAAAAGACATCGCCCCACAGAAAGTGGAAGGAGAGATCAATCGAATTGCCAATAATTACGTTAATTATGCCGCCTGGTTCAGCGCGGTGAACGAGGCAGGCTTGTAAAATAGAAAGAATATACCGTTCTTTAAGTTAGAAACCCCACCCCATGAAAACAGCCCGCTATTTATTAGCCCTGCTTATTGTGCTGCAACTTACTTCTTCCTGCAGCTTGTTTAAATCTAAATACGGCTGCGGATCAAACGGACGAAACGTTGGGGCCGAAAAAATGCTTGATGGTACGTCAGGATCCAAGAAAGCCCCCAAGTTTAAAGGATAACAATTCCGTCATGCAACAAAAAAGCATAGCCACTTGTCTTATCAATGATTAAACCTTGCTTATATGAGTCTTACCCTACGAAACGCCCTTGGTTGTACAGAAGCCGTTCTTGACGATGACGGAAACCTGCAACGATTCTATCTCATCGCAGACATATTAAAGAATGATCTGCAAGTGAACTTCACCCGGAAAGAAGATGATTTCGACGCTATTAACTGGGACTTTTCTTTTGGCAAACACCTTCTCACACTGTGCTACAGCATCTACAACGGCATCTCCCTCCTCCCCACTAAAATGGCTGAGGCACACAAAAGAGAAAACAAAGCCGTTATCGAATTAGCCAGCGTGTTGGAAGGAAAGCTAATGGGGCTCGATATGAAGCGCACCGGTTAAACTGATTGTTTTGTTTGCCGGCAACATCGCAACGGGGAGCTCCTGTTGCGTCGCACTCGTGTACTGCAGTAACGCTACTAAGCATGTGGCGGCAGACCTCATTAATGACGATACGGATTAAACCCCTGCCTCATCATTTCTTTCATTCCCGAAAGCCAGCCAGCATGGTTTCATTCCAAATTCATCAACATCAGTGGTCACAATTACCACTCCTTCTCTTCACCCAGGCTTTCTAATATATTGTAATAACTGATATATCGCTCCTCGGCAATTAACCCATTACGCACTGCTTCTTTGATGGCGCAGCCAGGCTCATTCACATGCTGGCAATTATGAAACTGGCAGTCGTTCATCCGCTGCCGCATTTCCGGAAGATAACCCGACAGCTCAGCCTTTTCAATGTTCACCAAACCAAACTCTTTCATACCCGGTGTATCAATGAGAGAACCGCCTGATGGAAGGTCATACATCTCGGCAAAAGTGGTTGTGTGCTGGCCTTTGCCGCTCCAGCCACTGATGATTTTGGTTCTCAGATTTTTATCCGGCAACACCACATTGATAAAAGAAGATTTACCTACACCGCTGTGTCCGCTTACAAGCGTGGTTTTTCCTTTTAACTCGGCTGAGAGCTCCGCCAGACCGGTGCCGTCGAGCATACTCACCAGGAAAACTTTATAGCCTACAGCTTCATACATGATCCGCAATTCCTCAAACTTATCCAGCTCCTTTTGCTTATAGATGTCTGCTTTATTAAATACAACGGCTGCAGGTATGTGGTACATTTCGCAGGCCACCAAGAACCGGTCGATAAAACCCTGGGAAGTACGCGGCTCCTTGAGCGTCGCGAGCATCAGCACCTGATCGAGGTTGGAGGCAACAATATGATGCTGGCTGCGCACCTTTGGTGATTGCCTGTTAATATAGTTACGACGGTCATGAATACGCGTAATCATCACCGAGCTTTCCCCTGCATTCTCCGTTTCGAAGCTTACCCTGTCACCAACGGCTATTGGGTTAGTAGAAGTAATGGCATCAAGCTTAAAAATTCCTTTCATCCGGGCATTCCAGAATTTGCCGACTTCGTCTTTAACCGAGTACCAGCTGCCTGTCGACTTATAAACGATGCCTTCTGCCATATCAGGGAAATGTACGTAATAATGTATACCTCAAAATAATGGAGACAGCCAGTAAGAACAGGGCTGCAATAATGAGATACGGAAACTGTTCATCATACCTAACTTTCTCCGATATCTCCACGCTCGATTTTTCCAACCGGTCGATCTGCTCATAAATTTGCTGGAGGTTTTCTTTACTTTTTGCCCGGAAATAAGCACCGCCTGTTTGCGCTGCAATTCGCTTTAAGAGCGTTTCATCTATAAATGGTGTGGTTCTGTCTACCTTTCTGCCTGCCACTTCGCTCACTGCAACGGCTCGTTCAGAACCCATGCCTATCGTATACACTTTAACACCGGCTGTTTTTGCGATCTCCAGTGCGGTAACCGGATCAATGATCCTGGTGTCGGGTGCTTCTTCCTTGCCATCAGTCAGCAATACAACTACCCGGGTCTTGGAGCGGCTGCCAGACAGGCGTTGCACAGACGTTGCCAGTCCTTCGCCAATTAAAGTACCATCTTCCAGTAGACCACTTCGGAGTCCGACGATCTGTTCCAGCAGCCTCTCATGGTCGGTAGAAAGCGGGTACTGAGTAAAGCTTTCTCCTGAAAAAATAACGAGTCCAAGCCTGTCAACCGGCCGGTTGCGTACAAATTCAGCAGCCATTTCTTTTGCCACGTGCAGCCGGTTAGGAGAAAAATCATTGGATAGCATGCTGCCGCTAACATCTATGCAAAGCACGATATCAATCCCTTCTCCCCTTTTGTTTTTTTGTACATCTTTTATTTGCGGCCTTGCCAGGGCCAGCAGCACACAGGCAATGGAAAGCAACTGGAGCCAGAAAGGAATATGAAGCGAGAAGTTCCGGGCTGTTTTTACACGGAATGCCGCGGACGCGCTAACCGTGAAAGATGATTTAAGAGAACGAAACAATTTAAACCTCAGCCAGGCAATAACAGGCAACAGCAAAATAAAAGGCAGAAGCCAGGTATGTTTGAACTCGATATATTGCAACCATTCGTATAACATTATTTCAGCTTCTCCAATGCAATGATGCTTTGCTTTATCGTTTCAATAGATGTTTCATTTTGACCTGCAGCCGGCTGCCAGCGGGCAAACTTCACCAGGTCGGAAAGTCTTAAAGTAGTTAACAAAGATTCCTGCAAGGGCAGCGGCAAACCTGCCTGCGCCGTATATGCTGCAAGGTCGTCGGTTGTTTTTGATTGCAGTGCAATACCCTTCCGTTTATGCAAATAGGTACGAAGGATATCAGTCAGTTCCTGGTACAGCTTGTCTCCGCTGATCGCCCCGCTATCCTGCAAAGCACTCAATCTTTTGAGCGACTGCTGGTAGATGTCGTTATCCGGAACAAAACTGCTCACTTCCTTTTTTGTTTTTCGGTTGGGGAATAGCAGCGCAAACAATCCTAAAAGCAGGAGAGCACCCACAAGGTACCAGTACCACTGTGCCCGCTCGGCTTTCGCTCCATCCATGATGTCTCTTACATCGTGATAGTCCTGGGTGGTGTCCATGGGTGTGAAGAGCACATTTACCAACAGTGCAGCGGCAGGCGTGCTTCCTTTTGTTGTGTAAGCCGGAATCGTCCACCTGCCAGAATCCCACGCAGTTAACGTAATCACCTGGTTTAGTATGAGGGTGCCGTTGTTAAGCTGTGAATCTATTTTTCCTTTAGACAGGATTTCGAAGTGCGGAATGGAGTCTGTAGCTGGCCAGTCGATGGCTGCACCGGAAACAAACGCTTTAATAGTGAGTTCAAAGGGTTCACCTATCAGAATTTTATTCTTATCCAGTGACGTAAGCAGTTTGGATTTTTGCGCATAGCCACTACTAAAACAAAATAATAATATGGGAACAAAAAAGTACTTCATTACTTATTGCGGCTAATGAAAAATTGCTGCAACACTTTTACATAGTCTTCGTCTGTACGGATATGCAGCAGACCGGCACCTGATTTTTTAAAAATGTCTTTCGCATACTCAGTAATGCGGAAAAATTCTTTTTCGTATTCATACCGCACCAGGCGACTGCCAGTATCTACCCATTGCTGTTGACCAGTTTCCGCATCCTCAATGCGTAGTAATCCGACGGAGGGAAGGTCTTTGCTCATCTTGTCATACAGCTTAATGCCAATGAGGTCATGCTTGTTTGCCGCCACCCGCAACGCGTCTTTATATCCGGCGTCAATGAAATCGCTCAGTATGAAAGCAATACTTTTTTGCCTGGTGGTGTTGGTGAAAAGTTTAAGCCCAATGGTGAGGCTGGTTTTTTTACGCTCACTGTCAATGGAAAGCAACTGCCGTAAAATATACAAGGCATGTTGCTTTCCTTTTTTTGGCGGGATGTATTTTTCAATTTTGTCGCTGTATAAAATCAGTCCTACTTTGTCGCCGTTGTTCACCGCTGAAAAAGAGAGTACAGCCGCTATTTCTGTTGCTACATCTTTTTTAGAAGCATTCACGGTTCCAAACAAAGAACTGGCGCTTACGTCTACGAGCAGCATTACAGTCAGTTCCCGCTCCTCCTCGAACACTTTACTGAAAGGCGTTCCGAACCGTGCCGATACGTTCCAGTCTATAAATCGTATATCGTCTCCCGGGTAGTATTCGCGCACTTCACGAAACGACATACCGCGGCCTTTGAAAGCACTGTGGTACTCACCGGTAAAAAGATCGGTTGTGAGCTTTTTGCTTTTGATCTCCAGCTCACGTACTTTTTTCAGTATTTCTTTGGTAGTTAGCATGAAGTAACTAAGGTGGTAAAAGGTAAGTTGCTATTACCGGCATCTTGGCCCATAATGCCTGTAAAGAAAAGCTGTTACAGATCTGCCGCCGGACTGTTCGATCATTTAAGGAAGGCTGATCTTTTCGAGTATCTGTTGCAATACATTTTGCACAGAGATGCTTTCAGCCTCTGCTTCGTAGGTTAACCCAATCCGGTGTTGCAACACGTCGTTACAGATACTGCGCACATCTTCCGGTAAAACATAACCACGCCGGCTAATGAAAGCCTGCGCCTTAGCAGCGATCGCGAGGTTAATACTGCCGCGCGGCGAAGCACCATAAGAAATCAGTGGTGCCAAATTTTCGAGACCAAACTTTTCGGGGTTACGGGTGGCAAATACAATATCCAGGATATAATTCTCCACCTTTTCATCCATATAAATCGACCGTACCAGCTTTCTCGCATTGATGATCTGTTGCGTAGATACCACCGGGTTGATGTTCACTGCCGCTACCCCGTATACATTTTGTCGCATAATCAGCTGCTCTTCCGACCGCAGGGGGTACCCTACAATAACCTTCATCAAAAAACGATCTACCTGTGCTTCAGGTAATGGGTAGGTTCCTTCCTGTTCGAGTGGGTTTTGCGTGGCAAGTACCAAAAAAGGATCATCCAGTTTGTAGGTGTCATCGCCGATCGTCACCTGTCGCTCCTGCATGGCTTCAAGTAGAGCACTCTGCACTTTAGCTGGTGCCCTGTTGATTTCATCAGCCAATACAAAATTCGTGAAGATGGGTCCCTTTCGTACAATAAACTCATTGCGTTGCTGATTATAGATCATTGTACCCAGTACATCCGCCGGTAACAGATCGGGAGTGAATTGTATCCTGCTAAATTTTGCCTGCACTGCCTGGGCAAGCGATTTTATCGTAAGCGTTTTAGCCAGGCCTGGAACGCCTTCCAGCAACACATGCCCGTTTGTGAGCAATCCAATTAATAAACGATCCAGCATGAAAGACTGTCCCACGATCACTTTTCCTACTTCCGCCCGAAGCGATTCGATGAAGGATCCGGCAGTGGCAACCTGTTCATTCAATTGGCGGATGTCATCGGCCGTTTGTAGCATAGCTCTTTTTTAATCGTGAAATTTACGAAGCCTATTTAGCAAAATACCTGCCTTAATTATTTTTGTACGGGATAATTGATTAAATTGACTGTATGCCTAACCGATCTATGAACCGTATTCACTGCACTAATGGCTGTATTCCTGCGCTACTGCTACTGCTTTCATTTTCATGGGGATGTCAAAAAGATAGCAAAGAGGAGCCTGCACCAGATCCAAAAACAACGCTCATTACTGCAGCGCCCTGGAAGTATGAAAATGCAGGAGTGGATGGAGACAGAAACGGAAGCATAGATGTTCCTTTGCTTACACCCCTGCCAGCTTGCGTTCTTGACAACTTTCTTACCCTGTCGGCAGGTGGTACCGGCTCGGTAGACGAAGGCGCTGCGAAGTGTGATGCTTCCATCCCGCAAAGCACTTCGGCAACCTGGAGTTTCGCATCTAACCAAACAGTGCTTAACCTTGGCGGCAGCGGCCTTTTTGGTGTGAGCGGACAATTTAAAATAATAGAACTCAGTACTACGCGGCTCTACCTTTCGAAAGACACAACCTTGCCCGGAAGACCAGTACCCATTGCGCTGATCATTCAGTTAAAACACTAAAAGATTATTTCTTAGCGCTACAGCGTAACGCAATCCAGATTTACATTATAGCTGTTACGATAGGTATTTGGCTACAATAGGTAACCTGCGCCCCACACCAAAAGCCTTGTTGCTCACACGGATCACGGGACAGAACTGCGCTCTCTTATACTCGGCTGTGTTTACCAACTTTAATATCCTTGTCACCAGCGCAGCATCATAGCCATTCCCTATTATCTCTTTCGGGCCCTTCCTCAATTCAATGTATTGGTAGAGCACGCTGTCGAGCAGCGGGTAATCGGGCAGGCTATCGCTGTCTTTTTGTTCTGGCCGCAGTTCTGCCGAAGGTGCCTTGGTAAGGATATGTCCGGGAATGATTTCAGCATTACGGTTGATGTAATGTGCCAGTGCATACACCTGCATTTTATACAGATCGCCGAGTACAGAAAGTCCACCTGCCATGTCGCCGTATAAAGTACCATACCCCGTAGCGAGTTCGCTTTTGTTGGAAGTATTGAGCAAAATGTATCCGAATTTATTGGCAAGTGCCATGAGCAGGTTACCTCTGGTGCGGCTTTGAATGTTTTCTTCCGCAAGTCCGAAAGGTAAATTTTGGAACAAAGGATTTAGGGTATCCAACATGGAAGTGTATACGTTTTTGATCGGCACAACATCATATCGGTTTCCAAGAATCTGGCTAAGGCTCACCGCGTCGGATACGGAATGATCGCTCGAAAAAGCTGAAGGCATCAACAAAACGTGTACAGCTTCTTTGCCCAGTGCCGCTACAGCCAGGGCCTGTACTACAGCGCTGTCTATGCCACCGCTTGCCCCAAGGGTAGCCTTACTGAAACCCATTTTAGAAAAGTAATCGCGGATACCGAGAACGAGTGCCGCATAAATTTCTTCAATGTTCTTTTCCTCTGTCAGGTAATCGAGAACCGCACTTTCATGTCCTATTTCACTGGAAGAGTAAAAATATTTTTTATGCTGCGCTTCCTGGCGTGTCTTTTCACCACCGTCTTCACCATTCGGCAGAGAAGCAACAGTTTGTAGCTGTGCCGCTTCTGCGGGAGTAACCGACGCATGCGCAGAAGGTTTCTTAACCATCGATAGTTCTTCCAGGTCGAACAGCGCATAGTCCTCTTCGAAATATTTCATCTCTTTTACAAGCGCACCATTCACATCATACACGAGGCTGCCACCGTCGAAAACAATTTCTGTTTGTGCACCTACTGTATTGCAATAAAGAATGGGGAGATGGTATTTATCAACGTGCGCCTCCATGATGCTGCGTCTTACCACGTCGGCGGTATAGTTATAAGGCGAAGCAGACAGGTTAAGAATCACGTCAGGACGCTGGTTGATAAGTTGTTCCATCGGTGTGATGCGATACAGCGGGTTGTCGCCAAGATTCCAGATATCCTCGCAAATGGTGACCGCCAGTTTCTTTCCTTTAAAGTCTATGCAGTTCCATCTATAGGCGGGTTCAAAATACCTGTATTCATCAAAAATGTCGTAGGTAGGCAACAAGGTTTTGTGCACCTCACCCTTAATTTGTTTATCGTGCAACAAAAAGGCAGCATTAAATAAATCCTTGCCTTCCTTTTGTGGGTTGCGGGCAGGGCTTCCTATCAATACACCGATATCGTCTGTGTGTTCTTTAATAAGATCTATAGAATGGTAGCATTGGTTTATAAAATCTGCAAATTCTACAAAGTCGCGGGGTGGATAACCGCAGATGCATAATTCTGAAAACAGCACCAGGTCGGCCCCCTGCTTTTTGCCTTCCTGTATGGCGGCAATTATTTTTTCGGCATTGGCAGCAAAGTTTCCAATGTGATAATTTTGCTGGGCCATGAAAATCTTCATAATCTACTGTTGAAATGGAGTTAGCGGGTAAAGTTCTGTAATAAATGACTAACCTTGCCGTTTACGCACTATGCTGAGATATGCCTTATATGTTGTTATGCTGCTGGTTGCATCCTGCAGTGATGAAAAGAACAAGCCAGACGTGTCTGATATAAAAGTCAACCTGTCTGTAGAAAGGTTTGAACAGGATTTTTTTAAAACGGATACGAACCAACTGGCAACAGGCTTAAACGGACTGGCACAGAAGTACCCGCTGTTTTTTCCTGTTTATATGCAACATATTTTGCAATTGAACTTGTCAGATCCTTCATCAGCCGCCATCATTAAAAACATCATCAGCGGCTATCGCCCAATTTACGATAGCTTACAAAACAAGTATAAGTCATTAGATGATGTAACCGACGAGCTGGAAGAAAGTTTCCGGTATGTGAAATACTATTATCCTTCTTACCGGATCCCGAAGGTCATCACCTTCATTGGCACCCTCGATGCACCCGGAGCTGTGGTAACCCAAGATTACCTGGGCATTGGTCTGCACCAGTTCGGCGGCAAGAACTTTTCTGTGTATGCAGATGAGGGTGTGCAGCAGATGTACCCTTATTATATATCGAGGCGTTTTGATGAGGAGTACATGGCTGCAGGGGCAATGAAAGCTGTTGCAGACGACATCTACAGCGACCAGAGTACCGGATTGCCCCTGATAGAACAAATTGTAGAAAAAGGCAAGCAGCTGTTCTTGCTTGATCATTTTCTTCCTGATGCACCGGACAGTATCAAAACAGGTTACAGTAAAAAGCAATTGGAATGGCTGGCAGACAATGAGGGTAACGCCTGGGCCTATGTCACCAAAAATGAAAACATTTACTCAATCGAGCCGCACGTAATACAAACCTATATTGGAGAAGCGCCCTTTACGCAGGGTATGACCGAAAGTTCGCCTGGCAATATCGGACAGTGGATAGGCTGGAGAATTGTTCAGAAATATGCCGAGGCTCACAAAGAGCTGACACTGCCTGCTGTTCTAGCCCTGCCTGCCAGGAAGATTTTTGAAGGAAGTAAATACCGACCTAAGTAGAAACGAGGTAGTATATCAATTTGGGATGAAAGCTGCAATTCGAAAAAACCGGCAGGATTTAATTATATTTTAAGGGAGTGATCATGTCGAAAGACGGAATGTTGACCTGGAATAACTGCTTTGTATGTAAGTTTTCCATCATGTATGTTCCATGCATTCTTCCCATTTCTGTATGGAGGTTGCAACCGCTTACATACTGATAGTCTTCATGTGCATTGATCGTTGGCTGCATACCTACTACGCCTTCACCTTCCACTTCGCGGTGGCTGCCGTCGGAATCAAAAATGTACCAATGCCTGCTGTGAAGCTTTACTGGAAAAGAGTTATGGTTCTCAATTGTAATTCTATAGGCAAACATATATTCGGATTGCATCGGATTGGAGTAGTCCTGCTGGTAGAATGCTTCTACACTGATCTCCACCCCTTCCGATATTTTGCTGACCATAGAACAAGTTTAAATTAGAATAATCAAACCACGCACCATAAATATTAACGGTTATTGGGGCACAATAGTTTCCACAATGCTATTTTTGCGTCACAAAAATTACCCAACAAATGAAAGTAGCGGTTGCCCGGGGCGATGGCATAGGTCCGGAAATAATGGAGGCAGTGCTCAGCATTTTCACCGCCAACAACCTGGACCTACAGTACGAATTTGTTGACATGGGTAAGTGGGTGTTCGACAAAGGCTTTTCGAACGGAATGACCACCGAAGCGCAGCAAGCGATTGAAAAGTACGGCATCTTGTTCAAAGGACCAATGGAAACGCCCAAAGGAAAGGGTGTAAAAAGTGTAAACGTCACCGCGCGCAAAACCTGGAATACCTATGCAAATCACCGGGTTTTTCAAACTTTACATGGAGTAGACACCGTATTCAGTAAAGCGGGCATCCCCATAGACATCACCATTGTAAGAGAGAATATAGAAGACACCTATGGTGGTATTGAGCACATGCTTACGCAGGATGTGGCACTCGGCCGCCGGTTTATTACCCGTCCGGGTAGTATGCAGGTGATCCGCTACGCCTTCGAAATGGCCAAGAAAAAAGGTGCCCGTCGGATCACCTGTGCACACAAGGCCAATATCATGAAGCTCACTGACGGGCTTTTTCTGGAAGTCTTTTATGAAGTTGCCAAGGAGTATCCACAACTGAAAGCTGACGATAAAATTGTAGATGACCTGGCTATGCAGCTGGTAGTTCGTCCCGACCAGTTTGACGTAGTTGTGATGACGAACCTGCAGGGCGACATCATTTCTGATCTTTGCGCAGGGCTTGTTGGAGGTTTGGGATTTGCTCCTTCGGCGAATATCGGAGACCACATTTCTATCTTTGAAGCCGTACACGGCACCGCCCCCGACATAGCCGGAAAGGGACTGGCTAACCCAACCGCGCTGTTGCTGAGTGGTCTTGCCATGCTGCGCCACCTCGGTTTTATGGAAAATGCTGCGACTATCGAAAACGCGCTGCTTTACACCTTGGAGCAAGGCATCCATACCGGCGATTTTGGCGATAAGAGCCGCGCCGCTGCTAACACCCTCGGATTTGTAAACGCCATCATCAGCAACTTTGGTAAGCTGCCTGAGCATGGCGCCAAACCCACACTGCCTAACCAGCCTGTAACACCGACCATGTTCAAACTGGCAGAAAATGAAATGATGTTTTCCAAAGAGGAGGGCAAGGGTAAAATTGTAGGGGTAGATATGTTCATTGAAAGCATCGAGCAGCCGGAAGTAATTGCACAGAAGTGCGTGCACCACGGTGGAATCAAATTCAAACTTCTGAATATCAGTAATCGTGGCACCCAGGTTTGGCCAACAGGCTCAAAATACACGAACCTTGTTAACCAGTATAATCTGCGGTTCGAGGCACTGAACAACCAGTCACTGAACCAGCAGGATATTATTGGGCTTTATGTTACACTAAGTGCCGATTTTAAAATCTGTTCACTGGAGCTCCTGAATATGTGGGGTGATAAGCGCTCCTATCTCATGGCCCAGGGTCAGTAAGCCATTAGCACCCAAACAGTACGGCCCTGCAGGGAAAGTGGCAACTATAGTTTCCGGGATCCTTTGTAGCCGTTCTTTAGTAACCACTGAAGTACCTTGTCTCGCTGGTCGCCCTGGATGATTATTTCTGCATCCTTAGCGGACCCCCCGGTACCACAGCAGTTTTTCAGGATCTTACCGAGTATTTGAAGATCCTCGTCCTTGCCTATGAAGCCTGTTACGAGGGTCACAGCCTTGCCACCCCTATGTTTTGTTTCCAGCTTAATTGAAAGCTTTTGTTGTGCCGGCAGAAGGGTATCCGCAGCCGGCTGATCTTCCGGTTCAAACTGGAAATTGGGATCTGTACTGTACACAAAACCCCGTTTATCGTTTTGTATCTTCTTACTCATGGATCGTAAACTTGGAGGCTATGATCAATAACCGGTTAAGCAAACAAACTACTCAGTTGTGCAGCACAGCCTTCAGGCTAAGGTCTACACTTTGTGCCTGGTGAATCACACCGCCAACACTCACATAATCGACTCCTGTTTCCGCATACAGCTCGATGGTGTCGAGATTGATACCCCCGCTGGCTTCCGTTTCAAAGCTGCCACCAATCATTTCCACTGCCGTACGCACCAGCTCTGGAGGATAATTGTCCAACATCACCCGGTGCACCTTTCCCATGCCAACCCGCAAAACTTTTTTTACGTCCTCTAAGTTCCTGGTTTCAACTTCAATCAGCAGATGGGGATGAAAACTTTGTACGTATTCAAATGCCCTTTCAATCGCTGATTCAATTCCTCCGCAATAATCAATGTGATTGTCTTTTAGCATAATCATGTCGTACAGGCCAAAACGATGGTTGACGCCGCCGCCGATACGAACTGCTTCCTTTTCAAGCAGTCGGAAATTTGGTGTGGTTTTGCGGGTATCCAGCAATCTCGTATGGTGTCCCTTTAGTTTTTCTGCATATCTATTGGCAAGGGTAGCAATCCCACTCATCCGCTGCATGATATTCAACACCAGCCGTTCGCATTGAAGAATAGAATGAACGGAAGACTCTACCTCAAAAGCAGTTTCGCCATGTTGCATCTGCTCCCCGTCTCCCTTTGTTTGTAAGAACGTGGCTTTGGGATGCTTGTACCGGAAAATCTTTTCTGCCACTGATACCCCGGCTAAGATTCCTTCCTGTTTGATCTTTAATACTGCTTTCCCCTGGGCTGAAGCCGGTATACAACACAGCGTTGAATGGTCGCCATTTCCTACATCTTCCATCAAAGCATCATCTA
>JBGTIL010000172.1:0-5497 GCA_041745695.1 Chitinophagaceae bacterium
AACACAGGCTCTCCCGCTTTGTCGAAAGTGAGTACTTCAATCCATTTTTTATTACTCCGAACGCTGTTGTCGTCTATACCGAATAAAGTATAAAATTGTTTGCCGTTATAGGAGGTTTGAATGATATTATAATACACCGCACCAATCCAATTGTTTTTGTTGCGCACTGAGTCTGTAGGCTTGTTGGTAAACTCAGAAAAATCTCTAAGTGGAATGAGTTTAAGAGAACCGTCCGGGGTCCGGATCTGCAGTGCTGCCCGCTGGCGGGCATAGTAATCATCAAACTCCAGCGACCAGCTGAATATTCGAAATGTGCTATCGGGGGCGTAGAGTTTTGACACTCCCAGCACTGAATCAAAAGGGTAAGCAAAAGAATTTTTTACCTGCAGCGAGCGCACCAATGTACGGATGAAAAGGCTGTCATTGCGCATACGCCCCTGGGTGAGGCTATCGATGATCAGGCTTTTTGCTAGTGCCCGTAAAGTATCTTCTTTTTTTTGCAATAGCGCAACACTAGCCTGCGAAAGTTTCTGGGCGCTTGGAGCTGTATGCAGTAAGAGTAAAACTATAACAATGCTAGTGGCTCGTTTCATAACCGGTTGGTAATTTAACCGATGTAAGAACGTATAAAAAAATGAAAAAGTATCCCAATATTATAGGTCCAAAGCAAACCGGGCTAGCGAGGCGTAAGTGGCGTCAGGGGCAGTTTTAATGGAGGGTGAATCACCCCCTGTGGCTGCAATATATATAGTAAACATGCCTGCACCCCTGCCGAAAGCGATATCACTTTCCTTGTTTCCTACCATCACCGACTTTTTGAAATCAATTCCCGGAAAATCTCGCCGGGCCTGTACCACCATCCCCGGATTAGGTTTGCGGCAGAAGGCTGTTGGTGTTACCTCAGTACAGGAGTAAATAGCATCTATCTGGCACCCGGCTTTTTCAAATTCTCTGCGCATCTGGTCATGTATAGAATCAACAGTTTCGCGGGTCATTAAGCCCCTGCCCACACCTCTTTGATTGGTAACTACGATCACGCTTCCGAAACGGGAGGCCAAACGGGCAATGGAGGCAAGCACCCCTTCGCAAAACACAAACTGCTCCCAGTTCATTACGTAGGTTCCTGGCAGCTCTTCGTTAATTACCCCGTCACGGTCCAGGAACAAGGTCCACGATTTGTCTATTTTTTCGAGCTGCAGCTGAGGCAATTTCAAATCTTCTCCTGCCTTATCGTAGTCTTCAGGAATACCAATATCTATAAAATAGCCGGTTTGTTCGCAGCCATAAAAAATGTTTTCCTTGTGAAAACGACAGAGGTAATCGTTTTCAAAAGAAAATATTTGGGGCAAAGACCGATGCAAAAAGGCCTTCCGGTTAAGCAGGTATACGCCACCGTTAATCAGTCCCTCCTCGCAGAATTTTTTTTCTTCAAAGGATAGAATTTTTCCCTCGTGGTTGGTCTGCACCACTCCATACCGATCGAAGGCTCGCAGGCGTTTGAGATTCAATGTACACTCGGCGTCTGTATGCTGATGAAAACGCATTGCAGCCGCTACATCTCTTTCAAAAAGCGTGTCCCCGTTCAATACAAGAACGGTGGCTGCAGTGGTATGTTCAAGAGCCAACGCAATAGCGCCTCCTGTGCCCAGGGGCATTTCTTCTGTAACAGTGGTATAGCTAAGGGTGGGATATTCTAGGGCCAGGTAGTCCTTGATCACCTGTGCTTTATACCCCAGGGCAAATACAAACTCTCTTACGCCCTGCAGGCGCATATAATTAATTACATAGAAAAGGAAAGGTTTTCCGGCAACGGGGGCCATGCACTTTGGTGCCTCCGGTACAGCCATACGCAGCCGAAGTCCAAGCCCCCCGGCAAGAATGACGGCGCATAGTCTGTCGGCGGTTGTTTCTGGCTCCTGTGTAGAACCTGGAGTATGGGGCAACATGCTAATGAGTTAATTAATTTTTATGCGCCTGATGCAATCGCAACAGCACTGGGTCGTGCGTTCAGTACGTTGTACCCGAGGAGTTGTCGCTCTGTTACCTCTAGATATTGACCTATGCAGTTGGAGCCCGTTCCATTTTTTCTTCAACCAATTGGCAAATGATGTGACCTAACAGGATGTGGCTTTCCTGGATGCGTGGTGTATCGGTAGAGGGTACGTTGATCAAATAATCGCTGCTGCTGCGGAGTACGCCTCCACTAAGACCGGTGAAACCTACTGTAATCAGACCGCCTGCTTTGGCAGACTCAAAAGCCTTCACGATGTTGGCTGAATTTCCTGAAGTGGAAAGACCAATGAGTACATCACCTTTTCGCCCAATACCCTCTATCAGCCTTGCGTATACAACCTCGTAGCTGTAGTCGTTAGCTACCGCTGTGATGTAAGAGCTGTTACAATGCAAAGCCTCTGCAGGTAAAGCTTTGCGGTCTATGTAAAACCGGCCCGAAAATTCAGCAGCCAGGTGCTGTGCGTCTGCAGCACTTCCACCGTTGCCACAAAAATAAATACGGCCTCCGGTGTTAAGTGAGGTAACAATAAGATCGCTAACCGTTATAAGATGACCGAGCAATTCCTCATTTTCGAGTAGCTCCTCCTTAACGCTGATAGACTGCCGCACGATATTTTTAACCTGTTCCATAATGCTGTTTAGTTTTCAAAATGAATTGTTGTGGTGGGCAGGGCGCCAACGCGACCAGATCATGCAGTCCACGTGATAAGTCCATGCTTTACAAAACCGAAGGGACGCTGCTGTCCACCAAATCGTTCCAGGCTTTTTATAACGGCATATTTGGTGGTTCCCGGGCAATAAAAAATCATGAACCCGCCGCCGCCTGCACCGGAAATCTTTCCTCCTGTAGCACCCGCGCCTCGTGCAGTTTCATAGATGTCTTCCATTAATGGATTGGATATGCCTTCCGCCATCTTCCGCTTTTGCTGGTGCCCATAATCGAGTATCGCTCCAAACTCATCCAGCTTTCCCCGCAACAGCGCCTCTTTCATCATCTGTGCCTGTTGCTTTAGCTGGTGCATGGCGTCGATAGAAGCTTCCATGTTGGCGGTTACGTTTTTCGATTGCTGCACGATGATCTTTGCCGATTCCCTGCTGGTGGAAGTATAATACAGCACCAGGTTGTTTTCTAATTCATAGAGGTATTGCTGTTTGATGCGCAAGGGATTAACAATCACTTTGTCGTTGCTAGAAAACTCCATGAAGTTGACGCCGCCGAAGGTAGCTGCGTACTGGTCCTGTCTTCCACCGGCTAAGCCGAGTTGGTTGCGCTCGATATCGTAAGCATAATGTGCAATGTCGTATTCACCCAGTGGCAGTTTAAGCATTTCGGTAAAAGCGCCAACAATGGCCACAACAAGTGTAGACGAGGTGCCCAAACCAGAACCAGCTGGCGCATCTACAAAAGTAGATAAACGGAATCCACCTGTAATAGCACCAAAGTCTTTTTGTATCGCGTTGTAAACTCCTTTTAAAAGTTTTAAATGTCCATCGATAGGAAGGGTAGCAGCCGGTTGAAATTCTTCACTTTCATTACGGTCGTTAGCGCAAAATAAAACTTTTGCTTCTGGCAGGGGCTCAATCGTAGCCATTGCGAACAGGGAGATGGTGGCATTCAGAATTGTTCCTCCAAAAAGGTCGCAGTAAGGACTCACATCTGTGCCTCCGCCCGCCAGGCCAATGCGCAACGGCGCTTTACTGCGGTAGATCATGACTCGAAATTAGGTGAATCTGTTTTTACCATTTTAGTTCTGGTGTACTGCGCAGGCATTTTGACAGCGTAGTGTGATTTACGTGTTGTGCGCAGCGAGCTGCTCCGACAGATCCCAAACAGCTTTGGTAATATTGGTCCAGGCGTACTTCAATTTTTCCAACTGCAGGTGCGGTACAAAATGTGCCTCGCCCAACTCATAAAATTGAAGAATGGCGGCTGCAATAGCCTCCGGCTGCGGCTCGCAGACTATGCCGCACTTTAAATGCGGCACCAGTGCAGGCAGTCCACCTACGTTAGTAACTACCATTGGTTTCTCGAAGTGATAGGCAAGTGGGGTAACGCCGCTCTGTGTAGCAGTCCGGTAGGGTTGAATGACAGCATCTGCTGCGCAGAGATAAAATTTTACTTCGCTATCGGGAATGAAAACCGTCTTCAACTCAACCTGGGATTGGATGCCCAGTTTCTCGATCAAGTCAAGATATCGCCGGGCATCTTCATAAAATTCGCCAGCCACGAGCAGTGTGATCGCTTCCTCTTTGATGCGCGCAGTAGCCATGGCTTCCAGCAAGAGGTCCAATCCCTTATAAGCCCGTATGAAGCCAAAGAACAGGATGATCTTCTTAGTTTGAGACAAACCCAGTTTCGTTCGGGCTGCCTGTTTGTCTATCTTCTCACCAAAATTATCATACAACGGGTGTTGCACAAACCGCGCTGGCTTATGTGTTTCGAACAATCGAAGATCACTGAGTACTTTTTCGCTCATTGTGATAAAGGCGTCGCAGGTCTTTAAAAAATACCGGGTAAATTGTTTGTCTCCTGGACGCTTCTCATGCGGAATCACATTATCTGCAATGCAAATAATCGTACTGTAACCTCCCTTTTTTACGAGCCGGAGGATGGTGCCGAGCGCAGGACCCATGAATGGAAGCCAGTAGCGAACGATAATGATGTCATACCGCTGATTCTTTAGCCAGTTGCCCACCTGCCACCAGTTCAACGGATTTATTGAATTAATTTTTGTGTGGATGACAATGCCGCCCGGCGGCGCTTCATCACTGTACTGTGTCGTGCCTGGAAAAAGGAGACCCGGGTACTGCAGTGAAAAGGAAATGATTTCACAAGCATTGCCTTCACCAATAAACTGATTGGCGAGCCTTTGATTGAAGGTAGCCAGTCCACCACGCAGTGGGTAGGCCGGCCCGATGATAGCAATGCGCTTCATTGCACACCTAATTTTTCTTCAATGAGGTAGTAATTGCGTCCCGATGCGTTTCTAGCTACCAATTCGGAAACGAAGCCTGCCAGGAAGAGTTGCATGCCCAGTATAATAGCCGTTAGTGCCATGAAAAAACCCGGGCGGTTGGTTAATCCAATAGATGGATCTACCATCTTTGATATCAACAAAATTAGCGTGATAATAAAACCGATCATGAAACAGGCGGTACCCCACATGCCGAAAAAATGCATCGGACGTTTTGAAAATTTACCCACGAACATGATAGAGGCAAGATCAAGAAAGCCGTTTACGAATCGTTCCCAGCCAAACTTGGTGACACCATACTTTCGTGGGTAGTGCTCCACAACCTTTTCACCAATCTTTCGGAAGCCGGCCCATTTGGCAAGAACCGGTATATAGCGATGCATTTCGCCATAGACTTCTATGCTTTTCACCAGTTTTTTCCGATAGGCTTTTAAGCCGCAATTAAAATCGTGGAGATAAATTTTTGAAGCCCGCCTGGTGGCAGCATTGAATAATTTGGAAGGTAAATT
>JBGTIL010000173.1:0-5277 GCA_041745695.1 Chitinophagaceae bacterium
AAACGGTAGGTACCGAGTGGCTGCTGCAGCAATCAAAAGAACTTAGGAACGCCGGCGTTCCTGTACTCCATTACTACACCCTTGGTAAACCACACATGGTTGCCAATGTAGTGAAGGAACTGGTGTAAAAAGGCGTCATACAAGTTTCCGCATCAATGTAAGAGCATTCCAGTTCAATAACTTCTGCTGAGGTTGGTGGAACATCATTGGCTGTGCGCAACTAGAATATCTAGAAAAGTTTTGAAATGAACCAAAAGCTAACAGAGAACTGCAGTCTAAGCTACCATTGTCCTGCACCGATACGTCAAGTTCATTGTTGGCGGTGAGAGATTTCTTTTATGCTACGATTTTACTGTATTTTATTAATCGGGTTGGGTGGATGTCAACCACAGGAAGCTTCCAAGCCTGTTAATCAGCCTGAGCAGACTCCCAATCGTTTCGCAACGCTTCTGAGTTTTTATCCTAAAATAGACTTTGATACATTACTGGTTACTTCTGCTGAAAATCCAGATGAGTCAACTTTTGTCTTTCATGGCAAGCCCCTGGATAGTATTAGTGCGGCTTTTTTTCCCGAAACATTTTCGGAAGTGCATTGGGCAGAGCCACCTGCCATCTTTGCCTGTTTTCAGTTTCCAATGAACAATGGGTGCATTGGCTTGATCACTAGGGTTCCTTCTGTGTATGTGTCTTCCTCAATTCAGCTTTTCGTTTTAGACACCGCTATAAATAAGTTATACGAGAGCCTAGAACTGGCGCAAGAGGTTGGAGATGCGGGAGACGCGCTTTACAAAAAGTCCTGGCTATTCAAGGAAACTTCCGCTAGACTGAAAGTATTAATCTGGAATAAGGAAACCCACGACCATAGTGTGGATGAAGAGCCCGACACGGTACCCGAGAACTGGGACAGTTTTTTTATTGTACACTTGAACAACAATAGACAGGACACTGTCAGTAAAGACTCCGCTACTTTGACTAGGACTTTTGGTTACCTTCTGAATAAGCAACCTGCAGCTAACACAACATGGCTAAAATAACGGCAGTGATGCTGCTATGAAACGAAGAATATTGTGGTTACTTCAAACCGTAACAAGCAACAAAATTTCCAGGTCCGCTGGTGCGACGAGCTTCTCTCCGTTGTGCGTTCGTTTTTAATGGGTTACGCTTTCAATTTCCATTTTTCAACGATCTCCGCATTAAAGCCTTCACCCTCCGCTGGATTGGGCATTCCCTTTCCTGTCGTAATGAGGTTGTAAAGACTTTTGTTGATGTATTTAGTCCAGGCATCCTGGCAAACTTCATAACATTCGTGGGTTGAGTTTAAACCTTCGTGCGTGAACTTAACGCTTGTATTGCCTTCCTGGGTGGTGATTTCAAATATAAGTCTGCTGTCTACCCACTCTGTTTTGGCTTGCGTGAAGCTAAAATGATTATCGAGGATATGGTATACCAGTCTTTTTTCGGGAACTAGCTCAATCAGTTTTATTTTACATAAATGCACGTCCTTATAGTGATAGAAAAATACTCCATTAAGCTTGTCTGTTTCTCCTTCTATTTGTTCCGACCACCAGGCTCTGAACTTCTTTATTGCATTGAATGCAGCCGACGGCGTCTGGTTAACTGAAATGGTTGCTGTATAGTCTGGAGTGGTCATTTTTAATAAGTTTGCAGTTTCTGTCTACTAATTTCTTCTCTTTTTGTTTAAGGTGGTTTCCAGTTTTGTTAGTTTAAAGGTCCAGAACCTGTCAAAGTAGCTTATCCAATTCCGCAGTTCAATAAATCCGTCTTGTTTTATAGTGCAATAACGTTCCCGTCCCACTTCTTTGATGGATATAAAACCTGCTGCCTGCAAAATGCTTATATGTTTAGAAACTGCTGGTCGGCTCATTTCAAAATTTTCTGCCAAACTGTTTATGTTGTAACTGTCTTGGGTCAGTAGTTCCAGGATCTGTCTCCGACTTGGGTCTGCTATGACCTGAAAGATGTCAAGGGTTGGTATTGGCATTATGACTACTATTTAGCATTTAGTTGGTTAACCATCTTTTTGATATTCTTTTGCCAGCCATCTGTCATACCCATTAAAACAGCGTAGTTTTTTTCGTGAAAACCGGAGTGTTTCAGGTTCAGTTTTGTTCCCTTCTCAAGTGGCTCCAGCGTCCACTCAACTACCGTGTCAAGCGTTACTATTCCGTTGCCTGGTCCACCCTTCCAACTATAAGTAAGTTTTTTAGGCGGTACGATTTCAAGCACCTGGCAGTAAAAAATTCCACTTAATTCAAGACTTGGAATTGCGTTTGTCCGAAATTCAAATTCGTGTCCAACTACTGGTTTGAAGTTGTTAGGCATAAGCCATAAGGCTATTAGTTCTGGTTGGGTAAGGTATCCCCAAATCTCGGCTGGAGATTGCTCGTAAACCCAGTGATGGTTAATTTCGGTTTGCATACTTATGTAACTTTAAAGTTACAAATTTATAGGTAACCTAAGAGTTACGCAAATGGATTTAAAATTTTTTTTCAAAAAAGTCAGTTGACTTTCTTTAATGGGAACGCTCCGCTATGCTTGCGCCAAAAATGACGCGCGCCTGTTGGCTATATCAGGTAAAGTATTACATCGGATACAAACGCTGAAAAGCTGCAGCATTACTAAAACTTTCCTTTCCTTCCAAGCAGGGTTCAATACTTTTGCAGCTTAACAAAAGGCAGTAGTTGGAAAAGAGCAATTTCGTTGACCAGATAAGGGTGTTCTGTAAGAGTGGGCACGGAGGCGCAGGCATTAAACACTTCCGGCGGGATAAGCTCTCAGCTTATGGCGGACCCGATGGCGGCGATGGTGGGCGCGGCGGTCATATCATTCTAAAAGGCAACAGCAACCTCTGGACCCTGTTGCACCTCCGCTACCACAAGAATGTGCTGGCAGAAGATGGGCAAAACGGAAGCGATAACAACAGCACAGGCCGCTTCGGCAAAGATGTAATTATTGAAGTACCCCTTGGCACCACAGCCCGCGATGAAGAAACCGGGGAAGTGGAACTGGAAATACTTGATGAAGGGCAGGAAGTGATCTGGCTGCCCGGAGGCAGGGGAGGTCTTGGTAATACCAATTTTAAAACGCCCACCAACCAGGCGCCCGAGCACGCTCAACCCGGACTTCCCGGGCTCGAGGGCTGGAAAGTGCTGGAACTTAAAGTACTGGCAGACGTAGGCCTCGTGGGCTTCCCCAATGCAGGAAAGTCAACTCTCTTATCTGTGATGACGGCAGCCAAACCGAAAATTGCCAACTACGCTTTCACCACCCTCGTACCCAACCTCGGTATGGTAGAATACCGCGAGGGAAAAAGCTTTTGCATTGCTGATCTGCCAGGGATCATCGAAGGTGCAGCCGAAGGAAAAGGACTTGGGCATCGCTTTCTAAGACACATCGAACGCAATTCCATCCTCTTATTTCTAATACCCGCCGACAGCCAGGACCACCGAAAAGAGTTTGATATTTTAGTGCATGAACTGGAAGAATACAACCCTGAATTATTACACAAAGAATTCATCATCGCCGTGAGCAAAAGCGATATGCTTGATGAAGAATTAAGACTGGCGATCGACAAGGAACTGCCGCAGAATACTGCCCGCATCTTCATTTCTTCGCTCACCAATAATAATATCCAGCAACTGAAAGACCTGTTGTGGAAAGTGCTGAACAGCACGCCTGCAGTCAGGTAGTGCGGAGGCACAGGCGCTCTCGAAGCAGGATTACCGCAGCCTAAGCTTTCCCTTAGAGTGGAAGTGCGAGGATGGTTCGCTTCAGAATCTGCGCGAGTTTCAGGTCTGCTTCTCCTGCAATCCTGATTATTTCTTCAATGTTTATGGGTTTGAGATTTTCCGGGTCGCATTCATCGGTGATTACAGACACTGCGGCGCAGGCAATCCCACTCTGGTTGGCAACAATTACTTCCGGCACTGTGCTCATACCTACCATGTCGGCCCCGGTACTGCGCAGCCACCTGTACTCGGCTCTTGTTTCCAGGTTCGGTCCCATTACAGCTACATAGGTACCAATGTGCACCGCCACGCTTTCCCTTTCGAAAGCCTGCTGCAATAGCACTTGCAGGTGACGGCTGTAAGGTTGGCTCATATCTGTAAAACGATTGCCGAATGCATCGCCCAGCCCCCGCAGCGGATTGTCGGGAAGGAGATTGATATGATCGTCTACAATAATGAGGTCGCCTTTACGATAAGCGGGGTTCATGCCACCTGCTGCATTGCTCAGAAGCAGGGTATCTATGCCGAGCTCTTTCATCACCCGAACAGGAAACGTGATCTGCTGCATGCTATACCCTTCATAATAGTGAAAGCGCCCCTGCATAGCTACAACAGGTACAGTTCCAATATTTCCAAAGAGTAGCTGCCCTTTATGAAATGAAACAGTTGATTGTGGGAAATGCGGTATATCGGCATAGGATAACCGATGTGTGATCGTTATTTGATCGGCAAGCGCATTTAGTCCGGTGCCCAAAACCACCCCGACCCGTGGGTTGACGACACCTTTTTCTTTTAAAAACGCTGCGGTCTCCTTAACGTGTTGGGGCATGTTATCCATAAATAGTATAAATCTTTGGGCGAGTAAAGTACGTATATTCAAACTTATCTTTAAGGCGTAAAATCTGATTTCATGAGGGCAATCCTGTCAATCCTGTGTTTTGTGTTGTCCATTACTGCCAGCGGACAGAGAGGCAGCGCAGCCGGCGAAACCGTGCCCGACTTTCCATTTAAAAAGATACTGAATGCCACTTACGCCTCTTCCTCGCTAAATAAGATCCGTCAGGAATTAACCATTGTAGATTTTTTTGGCACCTGGTGTGTTCCCTGTATCAAGGCATTGCCACATCTGTCTGAGGTGCAGGAAAAGTATAAGGGGCAACTACAGATAGTGCTGGTATCTGTTGAAACAGAACAGAAATTAAACGACTTCCTGTCAAAGAGAAAGAACTTTTCACTTCCTGTCGCTGTTGATGAAGACAATACAATTACTAATCTTTTTCAACCCCCGTCGTACCCCTTTACCGTGGTACTCAATCGCGATGGAGCCATAGTGGCGAAGATCACGGATGCCGCAGACTTGAATGATGCCTCTATAAAAAAATGGATGGATGCTGAATTCACTCTTCCGTCAGCGCCTGCACAAGTGGGAGCTACACCCATTAAAAATATGACTGTGTCTGTTGCCAATGAAAGGAGCTCTAACGCTGTCGTGCGGCTTTCGCAGGACTTCATCTACGCTGCGAAAACC
>JBGTIL010000174.1:0-2760 GCA_041745695.1 Chitinophagaceae bacterium
CCAACGGAGGCCAGTGCATCTCTTGTGGTAACTGTTCTACTTTTTGCGAGATGGGTATCGACGTTCGTGCGTATGCACAGAAAGGGCAAAACATTGTGAGAGCCTCCTGCGTGGGTTGTGGCGTTTGTGCATCGGTATGCCCGCGTGGTGTATTGAAACTAGAAAATGGAAAGGAAGCAGGCCGCGTCAGTGACCAGCCGATCACTATTGGAAATAACAATATCACTGTCCATTTGTAAATACCTTTGAAGATAAACGTGCTGGATGCTTGATGCAGTGATTAATATTGTTCTGTTGTTGTATGGTCTTGCTGTTCTTTTCGTGCTGCTGCATTCACTTTTCGACGCGCACCTGATCTTTCATTACCTGCGTTCCTACCGCAAAAAAAAAGCAGTTGTTGATCAACCCGATTATTTTCCCCTTGTTACAATTCAGCTTCCTGTTTATAATGAATTACATGTAGTAGAAAGGTTGCTGGATGCAGTGGCAGCCATTGAATACCCGGCACACAAATTAGATATCCAGGTATTGGACGACAGTACTGATGAAACTGCTGACCTCATTGCACAGAAGGTTAGCTTGTTACAAAAGCAACATGTTTCTATCGTTCATATTCAACGTAACACCCGGGAAGGATTTAAAGCCGGTGCGCTGAAACACGGACTCAGCATCGCAAGAGGTGAATACCTGGCTGTATTCGATGCCGACTTCATTCCGTCGAAAGACTTTTTACAAAAAACGATTCCCTTTTTTGTCAATCCAACCATCGGCATGGTGCAAACCAAATGGGGTCATATCAACAAAGAATCCTCGTGGCTAGCTAAGTTGCAGGCGATGGCACTCGACGGACATTTCAGTATTGAACAACGTGGAAGAAATGCTGCTGGCTATTTTATAAATTTTAATGGTACCGCCGGCGTGTGGCGCAAACAAACCATACTGGATGCAGGCAACTGGCAGGCTGATACACTCACCGAAGACTTCGACCTCAGTTTCCGTGCGCAATTAAAAGGCTGGCAGTTTAAATACCTGGAAGATGTTACAACGCCGGCCGAACTGCCACCACTCATAAGTGCTTTAAAGTCTCAGCAGTTCCGTTGGACGAAAGGCGGAGCGGAAACTGCAAAAAAGAATCTTCGAAAATTATTGCAGTCAGACAGCTCTCTGTCTATCAAGTTGCACGGCACTTTGCATCTGTTGTACAGCCTTGGTTTCGTTAGTATCATCACCTGCGCTATTCTGACGGTACCCCTAATGTTTGTGCGGCACTATCATCCCGAATACGCATTCGTTTTTAAATTGTCGCGGATTGTAGGGATCAGTTCTTTCATTTACCTTTTTCATTACTTTATCTCTTATTACAAAAATGCTACGGGCAGCATAGGACAACGTGTGGTTGGATTCCTCTTTTCGTTCCCGCTTTTTGGTGCACTCTTTATCGGGATCTCGTTCAGCAACGCTGTTGGCATTGCACAAGGATACATGGGTATCAAATCGGGCTTTGTTCGCACTCCGAAATTTAATTCCGTGTACAAGGGTGACAGCTTGTTGAAAAGTAAGTATGCACAAACAAAGATCAACTGGGTGACAATGGCAGAAGGATTACTTATCTTCTATTTTTTGTTTGGACTCATCCAGGCCTTTTACTTCAAGAACTGGGGCATCATGCCGTTTCTGTTCATGGCTCTTGCCGGTTTTTCAATCGTGTTTGGCTGGAGCATCCAGGAAAGGGTGAATAAAAAACTACTGGCGGTGCATGGATAATCTTGGAATAGTTGTGATCATCCCGGCATACAACGAAGAGAACTCAATCGCAAAGGTTATTGGAGATATTCCGGCAGGTCTGGTGAGTGAAGTGATCGTCGTTAACAACAATTCTAACGACGATACAGACATCAATGCACGAAATGCCGGCGCAACAGTACTGCATGAACCCAGACCTGGTTATGGATCTGCCTGCCTCAGGGGAATTGCTTACTTAAAACAACTGCATCCGGCACCCGGTATTGTAGTTTTTGTTGATGCTGACTATTCCGACCATCCGGAAGAAATGCCCCTGCTCGTGCAGCGGATCCGGGAGGGCTGCGACCTTGTGATAGGATCAAGGGCGTTGGGAAAAAGATAGATACTGGCACGGTCAAATTTTAACTAAAAATATTGATAAATTTTTAACTCATTTAGCCGCCTTTGATATTCGGATTATTACCTTAAACTTGTCGCGCCCTTCTTTAGAGGAGTTCTTTTTACAGCAAATTAAAATGCCAGGACTAAGCGATCGCCCAAACTTATTAGCACATTAGTATTAAATAACACCTAAGTGCAACACATAAACAAATATACTAATGCGATCGCAATAAATAATTAAAACTCTTAGTTGCCAATTTATATTTTAAGTATTTTACTTATTATCTAGTTCAATTAATTAGTAGATTTATAAAAAAATACTATAGTAATTTCCCGGATATTAAACTTTTATCAGCTAAGTTATCCGTATAATCTCGGTTACAAACCTAGCGCTCTTAGCAGTATTTTTAAAAATAACTCAATTTATATAGCGCCTGTAGATGACTTTTAAAGTTATTATCTAACGGCAAATATTGAGTTGTATATTTTTATTTAACATAGCCTTGTTTTATGTATCCTGTTATAGGAGTTCTCCCAATGGCTGAAACCGTTGAACCGCAACCTAAGCCAACTGCAACTAGAAGTATCTCTGTAGCTAAAGCTTTGCAAGATATTGGACAAAAAAAACTTTCTGGG
>JBGTIL010000175.1:0-3195 GCA_041745695.1 Chitinophagaceae bacterium
TGCTTAGCCTAAATCAGGCCATTATTCCTCAATAAGAAACAGAGAAACAAATAAGAAGTATTTCAGTATTAAATTACTTCGCATACTCGAACGTTGAAAGTAATATAAATGCCCGCACATGATTTCGACAATAGAAATAACAGACGAACAAAAAGATAAAATTTTAGATTTAAGTGAAAATCATTTCAATGACCTTAAAGCAAAAGACATAGCACCTGCAAGTTTGACAAAAACGCTTTCTGCCTTCTCAAATGCTGTAGGAGGAGACCTATACATTGGAATAGATGAAGTGGAGAAAAGTGGAGTGCTATCTAGAGAATGGAGAGGATTTTCAAATGAAGAGGAAGCGAATGGACATATCCAGATCTTTGAGAAACTTTTCCCAGTTGGGGACTACTATTCATACACTTTTCTATCTCATTCAAATTCAAACGGGCTTATTTTACAAGCATCCGTAAAAAAAAATCTTCATATTGTAAAAGCTTCAAATAGTAATATCTATAAAAGACGCTCTGCTCAAAATTTAAAGCTCACAACTGATGCAGAACTTAAGAGACTAGAACTTGATAAGGGGCTGGCGAGTTTTGAGGATGTGCCACTCAATATCCCATTAGAAACAGTGACCGACTCATTGGTGATTTATGAATTTATGATTGAAGTCATTCCTACAATAGAACCGCTTCCTTGGCTGAAGAAGCAATTATTAATACGAAACAATCTTCCAACTGTTGCTGCAACATTGCTTTATTCAGAATTACCTCAAGCTGCTCTCCCAAAACAAAGCGGAATCAAAATATATCGATACAAAACAAAAGCAGATTCAGGAACTAGAGAAACGCTAGTTTTTGATCCGCTTTCAGTTGAAGGATGTATTTATAGCCAAATTTACGAGGCGGTTAGAAAAACTAAAAAAGTTATTGAGGACGAGAAGGTTTTAAGGGAGACAGGGTTAGAAAATTTAATATATCCCGATAAAGCTTTGCATGAAATCGTCACAAATGCCGTTCTGCATAGAGATTATAGCATCGCATCTGACATTCACATAATAGTTTTTGACAACAGGGTAGAGGTATTAAGCCCGGGGTCTTTACCAGGTCATGTCACCGAAATAAATATTTTGAATGAGCAGTTTGCTAGAAATGGAAACCTAGTCAGACTAATAAACAAATTTCCTAATCCTCCCAACAAAGATGTTGGTGAGGGGCTGAATACAGCCTTTACAGAGATATCGGAATTAAGATTGAAAAAGCCAATAATCAGAGAGTTGGAAAATGCAGTATTAGTGACTATCAGTCATGAACCATTGGCATCACCCGAAAAAATCGTCATGGAATATTTGGAGACTCATGATGAGATTCACAATAGTACAGCAAGAGAACTTACAGGTGTAAAAACATCGGACAACATGAAAAGCATTTTCTACAGGATGCAGGAGAAAGGTTTAATTGAAATGAATCCAGACCCAAGCAAAAAAGGCAGAAATTCTACATGGAAGAAAGTATGAAAATACCCTTTAACATGGCATTATTCTGTATAGCACAAGCGACACTTCGAGTTTGTATTTTTTATCATCACCCGGTCTGGTTAACCGAACCGTATTGAAGAAGGAAGGTGTTTTTAATAGCAAATACTTTTCGGCGCTGTAATGACCGACCGAATACTCAAAGATTTTCGGAGATTCGGCAAAGCCTTCCCGCGACAAGAAGTTATTACAACTCGTGTAACATGACCAAACTTGGAAATTATATTAGCGGCAGCTGGGTTGAGGGCGATGGCGAAGGGCAGGCCTTGCATAATGCTGTCAATGGCGATCTCGTTGCTTCTGCCACTACCCAGGGGCTGGATTTCGAAAATATTTTACACTATGCCCGTACTGTTGGCAATACCGCCCTGCGTAAGCTAACTTTTCATGAGCGGGGGCGTATGTTGAAAGCACTGGCCATGCACCTGATGGCAAAAAAGGAACAGTTTTACAAGATAAGCTACCAGAGCGGCGCAACAAGGGCCGACAGCTGGATCGATATAGAAGGCGGCATAGGCAACCTCTTTGCCAATGCATCGCTCAGAAGAAAGCTCCCCGACCTGCCATACTGCACAGATGGAGAAGCCATTGGCTTAAGTAAAGGTGGATCCTTCATGGGGCATCACCTGCTGGTGCCCAAAGAGGGCGTTGCCGTGCACATCAATGCCTACAATTTTCCTGTGTGGGGTATGCTCGAAAAGTGTGCTGTGAACTGGCTTGCTGGTATTCCGGCAGTGGTAAAGCCGGCAACTGTCACTTCCTATATCACCGAAGCCGTGGTGAAGGAGATCATTGCATCACGAATTCTTCCCGAGGGTGCCTTGCAGTTGGTCTGCGGCAGCGCCGGCGACATGCTGAATCATGTAACGGCGCAGGACGTTGTAACATTCACCGGTTCAAAAACCACCGGGCTCTTACTGAAGTCGAACAGAAATATTCTTGAAAATAGCGTTCCCTTTAATATGGAAGCCGACTCGCTCAATTGCATTGTGCTGGGTGAGGAAGTAACCCCTGATAAACCTGAGTGGGACCTTTTTATTAAAGAGGTGCGGCGTGAGATCACGGTGAAGGCAGGGCAGAAGTGCACCGCTATCCGCAGGATATTTGTGCCCCAACACCTGCTGGAAGCTGCTACGGCGGCAATAGCAAAAACCCTGGCTCAAACTATCATAGGCAATCCACTGAATGATCAGGTGCGGATGGGGAGTATGGCAAGTGGCGCTCAGCGTGCTGAAGTACGCACCAATGTGCAAAAGCTCCTGGCTTCGTCGCAGCTGGTGTACGGCTCGCTGGATAGTGTGCAACTGCTAGATGCTGATGCAGCGAAAGGTGCATTTTTGTCGCCGATGCTACTGCTCAATGAAAAACCTTTTGAAAGTGACGACGTTCATGACATAGAATGTTTTGGTCCTGTGGCAACGCTCATGCCCTACACAAACCTTGATGAAGCCATCAGCCTCGCTAAAAAAGGAAAAGGTTCCCTGTGCTGCTCCATAGTAACCAACAATAACAGGGAAGCAACGGATTTTGTAGTGAACGCAGCAACGCACCATGGCAGGATTCTCATCCTAAACCGCGAGTGCGCGAGGGAGAGCACCGGTCATGGGTCTCCGCTTCCTTTGCTGGTTCATGGAGGACCAGGGCGTGCCGGCGGCGGTGAAGAAATGGGTGGT
>JBGTIL010000176.1:0-7311 GCA_041745695.1 Chitinophagaceae bacterium
TGAAAAGAATGGTGGAAACGGGCAAAGGGGCAGCACAGGATTTTGTAGCCCGGCTAACGCCAAAAGACATAACCTGGCTGGTGTAAAACGGATGCAAACATAGACAACCAGGATAATCACTGATAGCAGGCTATCACTGCAATGCAAGCTTCAAATCCAGCTCTGGTAATAACCAACAATAACATCGTAGACTGGATTTCTTTCCGCTACATTCGTTGCAAATTCGTCACTATTCTTCAAAAGAGGATGAAGGTATAAAATCATTTAACCTGCTATATATGCTCACTGTCAGTTTGCGGGACGGTGCTCTGCAGGGCATTTTCGTCTATGCACTTAGGTAGATGGGGACCATTCGACTTTTTTGTCATTCGAACAATGCTGCAGCTTTAACCCGAACAAAAAGGATATAAGAAGATGCTAATATTCAAAGAGACCAGGTATATTAAATCTCCATTCAATAATGAAGCGGAATTAGAGAGGGTGATTGTTGAGAACTATGAATATCTTTTCGGCCCGAGCTCGTTTTACCTGACCAAATCAAAAATTCGAACTGCCGATGGCGGAGGTACAATACCAGATGGTTTTGCAATCGACATTGCTCAAAAGGGATGGTATTTAGTAGAGGCTGAATTGATGCATCATAGCGTTTGGAACCATATAGCTCCCCAGATTACAAAACAAATTTTGGCATCGCAGCAAGCACTTACCAGGCGCACTATAGTTGACCTTGCAGTGCAACAGTACAGACAAGATCAGTGTACTAAAGAAAAATTTGATGAACTGAATATTGCGGAAATTAACGTTAGACAGGTGCTTGGCGACATCCTTGAAACAGATCCAATCATCGGGGTGCCAATAGACGGTGTTACCAAATGATTTACGAGATTGGGCAAGAACTTTAAAATTTAAAGTAAAGCTTTGGATAGTTAGCAAGTTCACAGAATTTAATCATCCGGAAAATGTCGTTTATGAATTTCCGGAAGAATTTAAACCGGAACTCGACACTGAACGGGAAGGCGAGGATGAGGATGGTAATAGCAAGACGAACCGTTTTGATGTTGGTGTGATTGATCTGATTCACGCAGGCTTTCTTAAGCCTGATGATAAATTATCGATGTCTTATAAGCCGAGAAATGGATCTTTAAAAAGATACGAAGCTACTGTGCTGGAGGACGGTTCGATTTCTGTAGTAAACCAGGTGTTTACCAGTTTAAGTTATGCCGGCGTTGCATGCATAAATGATTCCGGAAGCGCCAGGAAAACAGCCAATGGTTGGATCACCTGGAGGATGCCTGATGGGAAATTCCTTTCCGAACTTCGAGAGCAATTCCTGGTAACACATTCGGGGGAAAATGCACTAAAGTAAAAGGCAAAACCTGCTGCGGTGCAACAGGCTTTGCTGCTGTTCAGTTACAGCCTAATGATCTACTATTATTTCAACCCTTTCTGAACCGCTTCGATATTGCCCAGAAGCTCCTTTAATTTAGGTAAACCTTTCGCGCTGAGCGCCTGTAAGTCCGCATCCTGAGTGTTTGAGTTCTCAATTTTCTTTATGTTTGTTTCGTGCCTGTCTTCAAGAGCTTTGAGCCATTCTTTTTCGTACTCCGCGACTTCATCGTCGCCCATGTCGTTGCGTTTCTTTATATCATCCTCAGATTCTCCTGAAGGAAAGAGCCACCCTTTCTTTGCAACCAGGTCTTTCAAATCGTTAGTCAGCGAAGTGTGTGCTGTCTCCAGTTGTTTAGCCAGATTCTTCACCGCAGGTGTGGTTGCTTTTTTCTGTCCCTGTTGCATCAAAGCGATACCACCATACATGCTCTTAATTAATTCAGACACCAACTCTGCATCATCAATCTCTGCGTTGTTGGTTTCAGGGCTTGCTGTCCTCGTCGTGTTGGTGCCCATAGAATCCTGCAGAGAGCTGTTGTCATTATTTTCAGCTGTTTCCGTACCGTCATTGCAAGAGAAGCCTGCCAGTAATACCGTAGCTACAACAAAGTTCTTAACGATCTTTTTTTTCATATCAATTTTTTGTTATTGAGAATTTTTTAATGTGTCTACAAGATAGGCTGTACAAAAACGGTTACCATTTTAAATAACTTTCATTATTGAGTAGCCAAATAGGTAATGGGCGCACAAGCACAGCGCTACCGCAGCGTATTGCGCGCCGTAACACATTTTTATTTGTAGATAACCAGCATTAAATGCTAGTATAACAAAGAAACGAAGGCAGGAAGGGTGTTACCCAGAATTAAATCAACACTCACTCAGGCTCAAAGGAATATTAAGTGCAAGGCCGCCTTCGGCCGTTTCCTTATACTTACTGTTCATGTCCTTGGCTGTGTTCCACATGGTCTCTACTACCCCATCGAGGGAAACTTTAGCAAAGTCGGGGCTTCCCTGCAGCGCCAGCTGTGAAGCTGTAATGGCCTTAATGGCGCCCATCGTGTTTCGCTCGATGCAGGGAACCTGCACCAGTCCGCCAATAGGATCACAGGTCATTCCTAAATGATGCTCCATAGCAATCTCTGCTGCCATCAGCACCTGCCGCTGCGTTCCGCCCATCGCTTCGGTAAGCGCAGCTGCAGCCATCGAGGAAGAAACCCCGATCTCTGCCTGGCAACCACCCATAGCTGCTGAAATAGTTGCCCCCTTCTTAAAGATGCTGCCAATCTCTGAAGCCGTCAAAAGGAAGTTGACGATCTGGTCGGGTCCTACGTTGGGAAAAAAGATGAGGTAGTAGTGCAGCACTGCCGGTATTACCCCTGCAGCGCCATTGGTGGGCGCGGTTACTACCCGGCTGAAAGATGCATTTTCCTCATTAACGGCGAGGGCAAAGCAGCTAACCCAATCGAGGATGTATTGAAAGTGACTGCCTCCGGATCGGATGGCTTCTATCCATTCTTCATAGCTGGTACAAAGCTTTCCTTGCAATAACCGCTTGTTGAGGGCTCCGGCACGACGTTTTACATTGAGCCCCCCGGGTAGTGTGCCTTCGGTATGGGCACCCCGGTACATGCATTCTTTCATCACGTTCCAGATCTGCAACACACCGCTCCTCGTTTCGGATTCACTGCGCCAGGAGCTCTCATTTTCCAGCACTACGTCGTGTATGCTGAGTCCTGTTTTGCGGCACCAGTGCAGCAGGTCGTCTGCAGAGTTCACCGGAAATGGAAGTGTGTTTAGACTCGGTGCCGGAACTTCACCCTCCTTCACCACAAAACCACCCCCAATTGAGTAATATGTTTCCGCGATGGACGCGCCGTCGGCAGTCTCCGCGAGAAAAGACAAAGCGTTTGGGTGAAATGGCATTGACTCGCCTATCAAAAACTGGATGTTTTGAACCGGGTCAAACCGAACCGGGTGTACCGTATCTAAATTGATCAGACCGGTTTCAATGATCATCGCGATTTTCGAATGTAACAGGGTCACCTCCATCGTTACCGGATCCTCGCCGCTGAGCCCCAGCTGAACAGCAATGTCGGTGCCGTGACCCTTTCCTGTTTTTGCAAGTGAACCGTACAGGAGCACCGTGATGCTCGTGACTGAATGGAGCAATGATCGCTGTGCCAGTGTTTGAATAAAACGTTGCGCGGCACGCCAGGGACCAAGGGTGTGAGAACTGGATGGACCGATGCCCACTTTAAACATGTCGAATACCGAAATGGGCTCGTGTGCCACAAGGGATGGTTTGTACGAATGTAGGCTGTTTGCTGAAGAAGCCCTGTTTATTGGACTACGGTCAACTCTATGTCGAAAATAAGTATAGAGTTTGGAGGGATTGAACCGGCCGTACGGTTGCCATAGCCCAGTGATGGTGGCAGAAACAGGCGCATCTTACCACCTGTTTTGATTAGTGGAAGCGTGTTGGCCCAACCTCTGATCAAGGCGCCCAATTGAAGCGGCTGCGGAAAGGTTCCCTGGTCAAATACGGTTCCGTCTGTTAACCTGCCTACATATTTCGTATTGATGTAAGAACAGATCGTTGGAGATAGTCCGGCACCGGGGGCGTCGATAACGTAAAACGCTCCGCTGCAGTGTTGGACGGCAGTGATACTATTGCTGGCGAGATAGCTTTGTAATGATTGAATTTCCGGAGCAGGAGCAACAACAGCACAGGGATCGTAAGTGCAGGGATCGATGCTTTCTTTTTTCGCGCATCCGCTGATCAAAAGAAGCAATAGGGCTGTGTATAAGAATGATTTACGCATATATTTTTTTAAAGACTGCTCTTTCTCCTATAAGGCTGCACTGTCTCCCTGGTCTTTTGATAATAATTCGAGGTAGCGTTGTTCATGCAAATCCCATTTGTGCCGGATAGAAAAGACGGTGATGAATATAACAATCCCGATAGCCGCAATCACGATGGTCAGGATCATTGAGCTGCTGCTTTGGAGAACCATGGCAGCACGCTTGTGCCAGCCTGTAATGATGTTTGCAAACAAGGCTACAATGATGAGCACACCCATTGGCAGGCCAATCGAGTATTGCCACAGCGATTTCTTCTTCTTGTCCCGGTTCTGCTTCCAGAAATCAATAAAATCTTTTTCTTCTGCTGTAAGCATAATTAAAAATCCCGCTTATGGCGGGATCATTTAGAGGTACCGAGCAGATTCGAACTGCTGTAGCAGCTTTTGCAGAGCTGAGCCTAGCCACTCGGCCACGGTACCATTCGCCGTTCAAAACTGACTTTTGAACCGCTGCGAAAATAGGATATTTTTACCACGATAACTTTCCCTGCCCATCCATTTGTTTCAAACCTAAAAGATCGATGAAGCCTATTGCACCGTCCGAACTGATCATTAATGAGCGCGGTGCCATCTATCACCTGAACCTCCTGCCCGAAGAGCTGGCACCCACCGTCATAACAGTGGGCGACCCGGACCGTGTTTCCGAAGTGAGCAAGTATTTTGACGCAGTAGAGATAAAGACCGGGCACCGTGAATTCATCACACACACCGGAAACATCGGACCCAAGAGGATCAGCGTCGTATCTACCGGAATAGGAACCGACAATATCGACATCGTACTCAACGAACTTGATGCCCTGGTAAATGTTGACTTTTCTACCAGGCAGGTAAAAGAAAAGCTTCGAGCCCTCCAGGTCATACGCATTGGCACTTCCGGCTCATTGCAAAAAGATATACCGGTAGATTCTTTCGTAGTGTCTACCCACGGACTGGGGCTCGATAACCTGCTCCATTATTACCGCCTCGATAACAATGATGAAGAACTGCAATTACTACAGGCGTTTGCCACGCATACGCAACTAACGCCCCAAACAACGGCCCCTTATATCAGCAGTGCCAGTGCCCTGCTCCTGAAGCATTTTGTTACCTCATTTCACAGAGGTGTAACGGTAACCTGTCCTGGCTTTTATGGACCGCAGGGAAGGGTACTCCGACTGGGCATCCGCAATCCTCAGCTCATTGACCAGCTCACGCACTTCCGTTTTGGCAATCACATTATATCTAATTTTGAAATGGAAACCTCGGGTATTTACGGGCTCGGAAGATTACTGGGGCATCACTGTATCTCCCTTAGCGCCATAGTAGCCAACCGGGTAGAGCAGGCGTTTTCGAAAGACGGGAAAGCAGCTACCGACCGCCTCATTCAACATTCGCTGGAAATAATAAGCCTATTACCTTGATATGCAGCTACCTTTTTATAAGTACCAGGGAACAGGGAACGATTTCGTAATCCTCGACAACAGAACCAACAGCTACTCATTCTTGCAGCAGGCACAGGTGGCTTTTTTATGCAACCGGCGGTTTGGCATCGGTGGCGATGGGTTGATGCTCCTCAATGCCCATGCCGACTACGACTTTGAAATGAAATATTACAATGCCGACGGAAACCCGGGCAGCATGTGCGGGAATGGAGGTCGTTGCATGGTGCAGGCGGCATCCGATCTTGGAGGCACAAAAACAAACTGGCATTTCATTGCCGTAGACGGAAGCCACGACGCTGTTCTGGAGAACGACGGTACCGTGTCGCTCAAAATGAATGATGTACAGATGCCACCTGCTTCTGAAGACTACCAGGTTGTAAATACCGGCTCGCCACACCTGGTGCAAATGGTAAACAACGTGATGGACTATGACGTTTTCGCCCGGGGACAGGCCTTGCGCAACAGCAGTCTATTTAAAGAAAAAGGTATCAATGTAAACTTTGTTGAGCATGCAGGCGATAGCAACAAGATCACGGTACGTACTTACGAAAGAGGCGTAGAAGCAGAAACGCTTTCCTGTGGTACCGGTGTAACAGCGGCTGCCATGGTTTGCGCCTACAATATGCAAGGGCCAAACCGGTTGCACGTTCAAACGCCGGGCGGGCAACTTCAGGTTTCGTTTGATAAAACAGACAGGTCTTTCACAAATGTGTGGTTGAGAGGTGAGGCAAAAAAAGTTTTTGAAGGAATCATTGACTTAAAGCACGTATAATTGAGCCACACAAGAACAACGGATGATCCATTACTTTAAGAATAAAGATCATAAAACGATAGAGATCAATGGTCCCGAAACAGGGGCCTGGGTAAACATTTCTCCGCCCCTGCGGCAGGAAGAATTTCATAAACTTTCCGAAGACCTCCAGATACCACTCGATTTCCTGACAGACTCCCTCGATATAGACGAGCGCACCCGCTTTGAAGAAGAAGACGATGTAAAGCTAATCGTGCTGAAAACACCTACAGAAAATAATTCATTTAACGAAAGCGATGCTTACTACATCACCATTCCTATCTGTATCATACTTACGGTAGACCAGATCGTAACGGTAAATTCATTCGACAATCCTGCCATCAAAAAAGTGCTGAGCACATTCAAAAATCGTAATACCGATAGAAAGAACATGATGGTATTAAAGATCTTTGAGAAGGTAGTGCAGGATTTTATGGCGCACCTTAAAGAGATTAACCAGCGCCGTAACGTGATAGAGCAAAAGCTGTATGCCTCCAGCCGCAACGAGCAGTTGCTCCAGCTCCTCCAAATACAGAAAAGCCTCGTGTACTTCGTAACAGCGCTTCGCTCCAATGAATTGATGTTTATGAAACTGGAGCGTACGAACTTTCTCGGGCTGGATGAAGCAGAGAAGGAATTTTTAAACGATCTCATTGTTGACAATTCACAGGCGCTTGAGATGGTTAACATCTACACAAACATTCTCAGCAGCACGCTTGATGCCTTTGCTTCCATCATTGCCAACAACCAGAACCAGGTGTTAAAACGTCTGGCAGTGATAACCATTGTACTCACTTTTCCAATCCTGATTGCCAGTCTCTTTGGAATGAATGTACCTAGTGGCTTTGAA
>JBGTIL010000177.1:0-10604 GCA_041745695.1 Chitinophagaceae bacterium
GCTTGCCGGTGAGCGCCATCACGGCTCCAATGTTGGTGCTGATGAAAGACTTACCCTCACCTGAGAACGACGAGGTAACCAGGATTACCGGTTTTGGGATGTTATTAATAACGTACTGCAGGTTGGATCGTATGATGCGGAATTGCTCTGCCACCACCCCCCGGTTGTTGGGCTTTACGATCAGGGCATCCTTGGAATAGGAATGTCCTACTTCTCCCAAAATGGTGATGTCTGTAATGCGTTCAATATCGCCCCTGGTGGTTACCTTATCGTTAAGCAGCTCGATAATAAAGATAAGCAGGGCCGGCAGCATGAGACCCACAAACGCAGCCAGTGCCTGTACGTTGCGGCGGTTGGGCGCCACCGGTGCGGCATTGGGCATGGCCCGCCCAACTACCCTGATATTAGAAATAGTAGCTGCGAGTGTAATGGACGACCGCTCCTTTTGCTCCAACAGAATATTATACACTGCCTGCTTCGTTGCCTGCTGGCGCTCAATTTCGAGCAAACGCTGCTGCTTTTCGGGCAGCGACCTGATGCCGCTCTGCGCCGTACTGTTCTTTCTGCGCAGGTCGCCGATAGAGGAGGCATAAGAAGCGCGGATGTTACGCAGGTTTTCAAGTATGTTTTGCCGTAGTTTTTCAATTTGATCCTCCTTTGCTGCAACCAGCGGGTTGGTGCGCGGTGTTTGCCCGTCAATCAGCGCCTTACGTTCCAGCTGTGCTACGTTGTAGGCAGCAATGAGGTTGTTGAGGGTGATGTCGGCTATACCCAGCGTGGAGGGTGTAGTGGAGAAGTCGTTCTTGCTGTTGCGGAGATAGGTATCGATGATGCCCACAATCTCTGACTGTGCCGCCTGCTCGCTCGACATCTGCTCGATCTCCTGTATCCTGGTGAAAAACTCGGAGGACTGTGCATCAAAATTAATCAGGTTGTTGGCCCTTCCATACTTCAGCTTTGCGGTGGTAATACTGTCAAGTTCCTTATCCACCACTATGAGCCTGCCATTAATAAACTGGATCTGCTGGTTGATCGTTTCATTTTTTTCTTCCAGAGAATACAGGGCATACTCACGCATCAGCCTGTTCACAACATCTGCAGCAAGCTGGGGATGGGTAGCCTGGAAAGTAATAATGAGAATATTGGTGTTGCCCTTGGGCGTGATGGTGAGGGCAGGGATAAATCTACCTGCCAGTCCCGAAGTGGATTCGTATTGAATGGTGTACTCTTCACCAATGATACCTTTGCCCCTGACCAACCGGAAGACTCCATAAGGATTTTTGAAAACCTGCCCGAACGTAAAAAGCCTGGGTTCTCCATTAACGCGGAAACCAGAAGCGTTTTCAAAAATGAGATTCAAAGCAAAAGACTGAGCAGAATCGCTTAATTCCAGGGCTTCAATCCGGAAGGGTGCATCTGTGTAGACGTTGGTCTCCCGCACTTTTCCCTTCGTAAAATAGGAAAAATTGATACCTGCCCCGTTCACTACCCTTTCCATAATGGGGCGCGACTTGAGCACTTCAATCTCCGTTTGCAGGTTTATTTCGTCGCCGCCGGCTATCAGCTCGTTGAGCTTATTGCCGTCTGCTTTCTTGTCTTCCTTGATGATCAAAGATCCGGTTGACTGGTACACGGGGGTTGTGTACCGGAGGTAGAGAAAAGCAGCCAGGAGGCTAAGTGCGATGGAGAAAACGAACAGGGGTAAAAAGCGCAGGTATTTAAAGAAGATCTCTTTAATACCCATTTTGGAAAGTTCGGTTTTAGCCCCGGTATTTGTTAGTTGGACTTCCTCCATGGAGGTTGATAGATTGTTTTACTGGTTATTTGCGGATGAGCGCCACCATGAGCGCTACGGTAGAAATGATACCTGTGGCGAAACCTATTTGCTGTGCTACGCGCTGCTGTTCGGTCTGGCGGAGCTTGTACCTGTTCTGATCTACAAGCACTACGTCATTCTGTTGCAGCTGAAAGTAAGGCGAAGCAAATATTGTTTTGGAAGTAAGGTCGAGAATGCCCAACTGCGTAATGCCATTATTCTGGCGCAGGATCTTTACTTCTTTTATCTTACCAAATTCGGTGATACCACCTGCCATGCCCAGCGCTTCCAGTACGTTAAGCCGTTCCGTGGGCACATTGAGTACATTCTGTGTCCCTACTTCACCGATCACGGTTATGCGAAAATTGAGAAAGCGTACGATCACATTGGGGAGTGTGAGTTCAGTTTTTAGCTTCTCCCTGATGGTTTCTTCGAGTTCACTTTTCTTCAGGCCTTCTGCCCTGACAACACCGATACGGGGCAAGGTGATGTTGCCTGCCACGTCTACCAGGTAGCCACCCATTTGTGAATTCTGTGCTCCGCCTGTCTGTTGCTGTACCGGCAAGTTGTACAGCAGGTCAACCCCAGGAATGGTAGAAGCACTGTACACCTGTAT
Organism: Chitinophagaceae bacterium; assembly: GCA_041745695.1. Taxonomy (GTDB): domain Bacteria; phylum Bacteroidota; class Bacteroidia; order Chitinophagales; family Chitinophagaceae; genus Flavisolibacter. The sequence continues at coordinate 2,433 of JBGTIL010000177.1, forward strand.
AGATAAAAGGTCACTTTTTTGTATCACTGCTTCTGTGATGTACATCCCCGCCTTAAAAGACGTATCAGTCACATCTTCCAGGTAATTGAAAACTGCTCTTTGGGTTCGGCAGGAAGTAGTGAAAATGGCTGCTATAAAAACTACAGCAAGAAGTACACGCATCAGGCGGGTTTTTGATTTGGAATGGACATTATCTTACTCTTATCAATTTCGGCTACCAGTACATAGCCTAAACTTTCAATGACCACCTTCACTACCTTATTTTTCACTTCCAGTACTTTACCTTCTTTATTCATGAAGGGTCCACCGGTAACTACTATCCTTTCATTGGGCTTCAGATCTAGCTTCACTGCACTTACATCCTCGTATTCACCCAGAAATTTTTTGATCACCTGGATCTCTTTTTCTTTTACACTGGCGGGTTTCCCGTTCCAGTAAACAAAATTTACCACCCCGTCGGTCATGCGCACGGGAGTGCGTCCTTCCTCATCTACCTTAACAAACACGTACGACTTGAACAGTGGCTCTTCTACTACTTTGATCCTGTCGCTCCATTTGCGCCGTACTTTATGTAGTGGGCAATAGCTTTCTATACCTTTGGCGGTCAGTAGCATATGTACTTTTTTCTCCCAGCGCGGCCGGGTATATACTACGAACCATTTGGCAGTTAACATTGTCATTTTGAGCAAAGCTTCGCCACCTCAATCACGCCGGTTTTTTTTCTAAAATAGGTGTGGTTCAGTGGCTGCGGTTGCAAATATAAGTGTTGCGTTGTGAGTGACAAACCTATTAAAAAGCCGGAAACTGAATAAGTTATTTACCGGTTTGGTGTTGATGGCAGGGGCTGCGAGCGCAATACTCCTGCGCGTTTCTTGCCCCGCGCACTGAGCGTGACAGTGGGTGAATTTCAAAGACGCAGATCGCGCGGAACCAGCTGACCCACAATGAAACCAAGGCGCCTATCGATAAGCAGCGTGGTATGTACGCCTTTGGTGAAGTGGTGAAGTGTGGGCTGATATTGCAGTTGAAGGCCTGGCTGGCGTCGGAGCTTAAGGGAGTATCAGTAATAAACCGGGGAGGCACGGTCAGTTAAGCACTTCATACACTACAGCTTTATCCTTCTTATTTTTAAGAGTCATCTCTCCGAGCCTGTTGCAGTTGAATGACTCCTTGATCCTTAGGAAAGAAGCTTCGTTTACAATGATCTGGCCTTCCTTGGCTACAGACTGTAACCGTTCTGCAGTATTCACCACATCACCAATTACGGTGTAATCGAGCCGGCGCAGGCTAGCCGATCCAATGTTTCCGGAGATCACCTCCCCGCTGTTGATGCCAATAGAAATTTTTGGGGAGAAAAGAACATTGTGCTGGGGAAGGCTTTCAAACTGCTTTCTTACAGCAAGACAGGCTTCTACTGCCCGGTCTAAGTGATACTTGCCCCGGAACACAGCCATCACAGCGTCGCCAATGAATTTATCGACATGACCGTCCTGCGCAATGATTTCCTTCACCATGATCTCGAAATAAACATTGAGTAGTTTGACAACTTCATCGGCAGGCTCATTTTCGGTAATGGCGGTAAAACTGCAGATGTCTATAAAAGCAACACTGGCTTCAATGGCTTCGTTCGTCATGAGCGACGACTCATATTCGCGGGTGCTCATGAAGTTCAATACCGTTTCGTCCACGTACATTCTCAGGATGTTATTTTCCTTGATAGCCTGAAGTGTTTCTTTCAATTGCGCTACATGCTTGAGGGTTTTGTTCATGGTGAGCTCGAGGTCGGAAAAATTAACCGGCTTGCATACGAAATCGAACGCACCCCTGTTCATTGCGATCCGGATGTTCTCCATATCTCCGTAAGCCGACACTACAACCGACTTGATCAGTGGACTGACCTCGTTTATTTTGCTTAGCAGGGTAAGGCCATCCATCTCAGGCATGTTGATATCGCTGAGCAACACATCCACATCGGGATGCAGCTTCAGCTTTTCGAGTGCGTCGTTTCCGTTAAGAGCGAAAATGAATTCGTATTTGTTTTCGCGTATCTGCTTCCGAAATTTTTGCTTGATGAGCATTTCTAAATCCACTTCATCGTCAGCCACCAGAATTTTTGCCATTAGCTATCTATTTTGAGTTTCTCTTTCAGCAAGGTGAAATCTATAGGCTTGGTTAGAAAATCATCAGCGCCCAGTTGCATTGCCCTGTTGTAATTCTCTTCATCGCCATAAGCCGTAATCATCATCACTATGGGCGGTGGCTTGCTGTATTGCTGCTTTATCTGCTGCAGCAATTCGAGTCCGCTCATGCCCGGCATATTGATATCAGAAAGAATCAGCACAGCTTCATGATTGTGCTCGTTGAGATAAATGAGTGCCTGCTCACCGGAATTGGCAAAAGCAAAACTCAATTCACCGTTACGGATCTCTTTCCTGAAGCGTTGTTCAAACAGGGTCTGCATATCCTGCTCATCGTCTACTACTAAAATCTTCATGGCAATCTGTTAAGTTTTGAAGTTGGTTTTTAAATATATCCTTTACTGTGGCGACAGAAAAAGCATTCTGCAAATCTGCGCTCTGTTTCCACTTTCATTGTCATCCGGTTGAATGCATAATCGCTTACCGATAAATCAGTAACTGCCTATGGTGCTACAGACTTTGGTATTTTCTCAACCGCTGCATTGCTTGCTGATTGTGGCAATACAACTACAAACTCTGTTCCTTCACCCGGCTTACTATCTACTTTTATGGAACCTCCATGGGCTTGTACAATATCATAAGTCAACGACAGCCCCAAACCGGTTCCCTGCCCGGAAGGCTTTGTTGTAAAGAATGGTTGAAAGATTTTGTCCAGCACTTTTTTCGAAATACCGTTGCCATTGTCACTAACTTTTATTTCTACGTTCCCGTTCAGCTTCTTTGTGCTTACCGAAACAGTTGGGTCGTACCCAGCAGGTAGCTGCTTTTTCTTTTCTGCAACTGCATAAAAAGCGTTGGTAATTAAATTTAAGATCGCTCTGCCAACATCCTGCGGAATGACATTGATAGCCCCAACAGTTTCATTATAATCTGTTTTGATTGTTGCATTAAACGATTTGTCTTTGGCTCTTAATCCGTGGTAAGCCAATCTTAAATATTCGTCTGCCAGTTTATTGATGTCTGTTGGTTCTTTTACACCTGTGTTGCTGCGGCTGTGTTGCAACATTCCTTTTACGATGGCATCAGCTCTTTTGCCGTGATGATTGATTTTTTCCTCGTTGTCTGCAACATCTTTAGCCAATGCAATTGCTTCGTCATAATTTCCTTTGCTGATCTCTTCTCTCATTTCCGCCAGCAGCTCTTTATTGACATCAGAAAAGTTATTGACGAAGTTCAGGGGATTTTGTATCTCATGCGCAATACCGGCAGTGAGCTCACCGAGCGATGCCATTTTCTCTGACTGAATTAATTGAGCTTGTGTAGACTGCAGATCTGCAAGTGATTTTTCCAGCTCCGCTGTGCGATGAGCAACATTTTCTTCCAGTACCCGATTTTCACTTCTTAACTTTTGCGACCGGTAATAAATGAATCCCCATACAGCTCCAATAAACAATAAACCAGAAATTACGTAGACCCACCATGCACGCCACCACGGAGGGGTCATGTGAATTTTAATATTTTTTTCGCTCCAAAAACCGTTTCCATTGGTAGCCTTTACTTTAAATATATATTTTCCGGGTGGCACATTGAAATAATAAGCTTTCTGCCCAACGCCCGGTGCCCGCCAGCCAACATCGTAATTTTCAAGCATATAAATGACCCGGTTATCCTTAGGATTACTGTAGTGCATGGCAAGAAAGTCAAAAGAAAAATTATTCTGATTGTATTTCAGCATAATGTCGTCGGTACGCCAAAGTGGTTGCCGCAGTGGACTATTGTTACCTGCTTCCACCAGCTTATCACTGATTCTAAATTCAGTCACAAGAATTTTTGGCGGTTGTGTGTTCACAGAGAGTTGCTCTGGCTGAAGAACATAATAGCCGGATTGATTGCCAAAATACAGGTCGTGACCCGTGCCCCCACTACCAATATCACCATATGACATCGAATTCGGGTGAATGCCCTGACTCTTACCAAACCTTGTTACTTCATTCTTTTTTAAATTGAATTTGATCAACTCATTGCCTGTTACAACCCAAATATTTTTAGAAGCATCTTCTGTAATATTCAACACTGCACCTATTGAGGCACCCGAATTTGGATCGTTAAATGAAGCAAACTGATCCGAAGCAGCATTGTACCGGTATAGACCGTTTCTTGTTCCAACCCAAATAGTCCCTTCTGTGTCCTGGTACATGCTACTGGTAATGGTAATACCAAAAAGATATTGCTTCAACTTACCTGTTTTACGGTTGAGCAAGTACAACCCGTTATAATAGGTTCCTACCCATAATCTCTTTTCCTGGTCTTCAATTATACTAACAATGTGATATGTTCCGGGATTTTCTGCGCCCTTTGAGCCATAGTGATAATGAATAATATTATTGGTTTTAGTATTCAAATAATCGAGGCCCGTTTGACTTCCGATCCAAAGATTCGCTTCTTTGTCAACGTACAAACTCGAGACACGGTAATTCTCCATACTTGACCTGTTGCCGGTCCTGTGATTATAGCGGGTAAATGTTTGCGTTTTTTTGTTGAATAATTCAACACCCGTATTGGTGCCCAGCCAGATATTACCTTCCCGATTCGCCCGGAGTATATTGATAGAATTGTTGCCACTCAGGGCCTGCTCATTCCAACCACTAAACTTAAACTTCTGTTGAGTAGTTTCAGTTCTGTCGTGACGGATGAGACCACTGTCCTGGGTTCCAATCCAAAATATAGCGGGCGACTCCTGGTAGATCGAATTTACCGGGGTGTTTAAACTTGTATAACTGATTTTTTTTCGGAACGGTTCCACTGTGTAGAGGTTGCCGGCCAGGGAAGCTTGAATGGGAGAGGATAAATTGGGCCCCATGGGTTCCGAGTCCTCCCCAGTATTAAAGGTGATAGAAGTGAATGTAGTCATCCACAGCACGCCTTCGTGAGAGGCGAATGCCCACCACCCAAAATTGAAGTCTTTGAAATATTCTATTTTTTTTGTCCGGGGATCCCACTTATTCAAGCCCGATTCAAGCGTTCCGATCCAGATGGATCCTGTAGCGTCTTCGTTAATGAAAGTAATGTGATCGGAAACGTATTCGAACCCTTTTAAATCTATTACGGGTGGCCTGCTCAACTTTTCTGGCTTACCCGGATCGTAAAGATGGCGTTCGAATGTTCCGCTTGCACGGTTCATTGTATGCAAACCGTCACCTGCTGTGCCGATCCAAAAAGTTCCATGGCTGTCTTCGAAAATAGCACGTACCCTGTTATCGATCAATGTTCGGGGATTCTTCGGATCATTCATATAACGGGTGAATTTCCCGGTCTTCTGATCGAGCTTGTTTAGCCCTCCTTCGCCAGATGAAGTTCCGTCGCCATTAAAAGAGCTGCCAGTACCCGCCCATATGGTCCCCTGGCGGTCTTCATAAACTGACCGAACTACATTATGACTCAGGCTGGTGGGATTTTTGACGTCATTGGTATAGTGAACAAATTTTCCGGTCTCTGGATCAAATCTGTCAAGGCCGCCCCGGGTTCCAATCCATAACATCTTTCCCGCACGGTCCTGGATAATGACCATTATTGAATCGTTTATGAGGCTGGAGGAATTAGCCGGATCATGACTATAAAGGGTGAATTTTCCGGTAACCGGATCAAATTTATTCAGTCCCTTTCCAAAAGTTCCTACCCAAATATTTAAGGCTGAATCTGCCGCAATTGCTTCAATACGATTTAGCGCCACTGAGTTTTTATCACGCGGCTGGTGATCGTACAAATGGATCTTGTATCCATCGTAGCTGAAAAACCCTGTAGCTGAAGTGGCAAACCACATGTAACCTTTAGGGTCCTGCGTTACACCTGTCAAGATTCCGGTATAGGTACCTTTTGGTAAAGGCAATTCGGCTAAACGTATTTCCTGTGCATAAGACGAACCCGTACTTGCGAACAGAATTAAAACGAATACAATTACGCGCTTAAAAAGAGATTGCATGAAAGCAGGTTGAGTATAATTGATAAAACATAATAAACATTAATTTATTAGTAATCACTTACTACTAAGGAGGGGACGGTAACTATTCAAGTCGATTGCAGTCAATCGCGCCCTGAACGATTAAATAGGTTGCTCAAAACCGAAGGGTACTTCCTGTTGATACTTTCCGACCTGTCCTTGATTTTCGAGGATTGGATGTGGGTGCTGCATCATACTGCAGTGAGGAACAGGACTCTATTGCATTGACGGTTGTTTTAAAAACAAAGTCGTGTCGATGTCTGCACTAAAGTATTCATTCTCGGGCGGTTTTCACAGAAAACAGGAAAACGGTTTTGAAAACATATATCCGGCTTTTTTAACAACGGTTTTACTAATGCGATTGCCTGCGCCTTAATATACCGCCGGAGGCTTCGCGAATGGTATTGGCAAAAACAAAAGCCCTGGGATCCGTTTCATGCACAAGGCTTTTTAGCCGGCGAAGTTCGAGCCGCGTTACTACAGTAAAAATGATGTCGCAGTTGGCGCTGGTATCGAATTGACCGGGTAAAAAACCGCGCTCACCTTTGTACACTGTAATGCCCTTACCCATCTCGTTTACCAGGCGGTGTTTCAAAAGCCCACATTGTTCGGAAATAACCGTAACACCGATATAGGCTTCGATACCTTCAACAACATAATCGATAAACTTGGATGCAGTAAAATAAGTGAGAATAGAATACAGGGCTGTTAAGGGTCCAAGACCGATGGCTGCAATGCTGAAGATGAGTATATTGATCGCAAGCGTGATCTCGGTTACCGTGAACGGTGTTTTCTTAAACGTTCTGATGGCGAGGATTTCAACCCCGTCCAATGCACAACCCGCCCGGATACAAAGGCCAATGCCAACACCCAGGAAAAAGCCACCAAATAAGGAAATGATAATACTATGCTCAGGATACTCCAGTTTTGGATAGGGCAAAAATAAAAGGCAAAGCCCCAGCAGGCACACACAGGCAAAGGTTTTTGCAGCGAAGCGCTTGCCTTCCGTGAAGTAAGCGAGAATGATGAATGGCAGGTTGGTCAATATAATGACAGCGGCCAAATTAAAGTGATAAAACTCATGCAGCAACAGAGAGATTCCCGTAACTCCACCGTCAAAGAAATGATTGGGTACTAAAAAAGACTGTAGTGCAAACCCGGTGATGATCACCCCAATTATTATCAGTGCGGCCTCGTTGATATTCTTCCGCGTGGAATCGTTGAACAGTCCTTTCTTCGTTTTGCCTTTATACTTGTATTGGAGTTGATGGATGAATAGTTGTTTGCGCCCTTCCCTTTCCGTACGGGCAGTTTGTGTGAAGAACCTATGGGCCTCCAGAAATTCAATTTGCTTTGCCTGCCAGTCGGTGTAAGAACTCACAATGCCTTCATGTTTGAACTCCTTGTACAAATTATCGGCTGTGACGAAAAATTCTTCGGTGCCTAAATAATAAAGGTCGGCATCACAGATGATCTGCTCGAGGCGGGTCACCGGGTCCTGCGGCAGTTTGGTGACCATTATCAGTTGCTCAATCTCTTGTATGCTTTCTGGGTCGTAGCCAAACTGTGGAAGCACTTCCCTGGCTAGGAGACAGGACTGCTCCTCGTGATCCTGGTAAGACCTGATAAAACCTGTGTCGTGTAACAGGCCGGCAGTAAGTAAAAGCCAGCTTTCTGTGGTTGGTACCTGCTCTGCTAATATCAGATGTTCTATTGCCTTGAGTACCCCGATGGTGTGTTTTACGTTGTGATAGGTTAGGAACGAGGGCAGCTCTTCTTCCAGTCTTTTTATAATATAAGGATGAAGACTGTCATACTGATGTTTTGTAACCACGGAAGGAGTGCTACTGTTTCCCAATGACATGCAGGTTGCTTTAGTTGGCTAATGTAAAATGTAACGCGCAGCTACGATTCAAATGAAATTTTCACTACCGGGTTCAACTATCAATCGCCGGAAGCCTTCCTACCACTGGCAGCCCCTGCAACAACAGCCCACCGCCTTCTCCTTTACACTTGTATATGAAAACTACTGAATTT
>JBGTIL010000178.1:0-1718 GCA_041745695.1 Chitinophagaceae bacterium
GTGAAGGATTATGACAAAGTGAAAGAACAGGCATCCATCGGCATCAAGATCGCAAATAAAAAAGGTCATCCCGGAACCGTTGCTGAGTATAAAGAAATTCTTCTCCGCGTCGCCTTGGAACAGAATGATATTACAGCTATCCGTGGTATCGCGAGTGAATTGTACGCTGGCTCAAATATGGAATATTACAGGATTGTAAAACAGACCTACGAAGCAACAGAATGGTCTGCAGTTTCGGAGAACTTCATTGAGGAATTGCGCCGTTCAGGAACTCAGTCGGGTGGCGTTTGTTGGAGCAACAACGGCCATTCGCTTGCAGCTATTTTTATCGAGGAGCATCATTGGGAAAGGCTGCTTATTCTTCTTCAAACTAATGCGAGTCTTGAATTTATTGAAAACTATTCAGGATACCTGCTAAACAAATTTCCTCTCGACATACTAGAGGTTTATAAAGCCGCATTAATCGACTTTGCAATACAAAACACCGGCCGTAGATATTATGTTACCATTTGCAAGATCTTGAACAAAATACAAAAATGGCAAGGCGGGCAAGAAACAGTAAAGCAATTAGTAGAGCAGTTCGCCATTCAGTATAGCTTTCGGAAGGCTATGCTGGATGAATTGAGATCCATAAAAGTTTGAAGATGAGCGCTTTTGCTATTGGATGGCTTTAGTAAATTTGGGCGTTGGCATCGGGGTAATTCAAGACCGATGCTCCGCTCAAACACCGAAACAACAATCTACCCAATGAGACAGCGCTACTATTTCGTGTTACATGTTGCCAGATTCTTGCTGCTGATCCAGTCGCTTTTTTTTATCACGGCCTGCCGCAGAAACAAGCCGGAGCCACCGCCTCCACCAAAAAAGGAAATCCCGCTGGTAATTCATTCATTTACTCCCAACCAGGGCATACCCGGAGACACCGTGTTGATCGTTGGCTCGGGGTTCGGAAATGCGGTTAATGGAATCGGGCTTTCGTTCAATGGTGCGGGCGCTCTCATAGTCACCGTCGCGGACAGTATCATTAAAACCGTTGTACCGGCAGGTGCAACCACCGGTAAAATATCGGTAGGGGTTGCACGGAGCGGGGCAACCTCTCTCAACAACTTCATTATTTTGTCTTACGTATCAACCCTGGCTGGTGGCGGGCCCCCTCCCCATGCAGATGGGACAGGTAGTGCCGCAGCTTTCGATAGTCCCACAGACCTGGTGCTCGACACTGCCGGTAATATGTACGTGCTAGACTCAAGAAATTACAGGATCAGAAAAGTAACACCTCAGGGTGTCGTTACTACACTTGCGGGCTCCGGGCTTATTGGCTACCGGGACGGTGCAGGTACCGCTGCAAGTTTCACCTTCATGTCGGGCATTGCCATTGATAAGTTGAATAGCTTTTTATACGTGGCAGACCTGGGTAATAACGTGATACGAAAAGTGAGTTTAACGGGACTCGTCTCCACGCACGCTGGCAGCGGGTCCGGTGGCGGTCATGCCGACGGGCCGGCTAACACGGCCTTGTTCTATCAACCGGCTGGAGTAGCGGTAGATGACCTCAATAACGTTTATGTTGCCGATGCAGGTAACAATTATATCCGGATGATTTCACCTATGGGTATCGTATCCACCGTTGCCGGCGACACAAGGTCGGGGTACGCAAATGGTACAGGCAACACTGCAAGGTTCAACCACCCTACTAAAGTGAAAGTAGCCCCTTCCTG
>JBGTIL010000179.1:0-8656 GCA_041745695.1 Chitinophagaceae bacterium
ATACAAAGGAGAGAAAGGCGATTTGAGTTGCAACTACTGGGTGCTGGATTACAACAAGGAAAAAGCGATCAAACAGTTCACGCAGGTAGGTATGACACTAAAGGCTTTTGAATACTGGTTCGGTCCCTTTCCCTGGTATGAGGACGGTTTTAAACTGGTAGAAGCGCCGCACCTTGGCATGGAACACCAGTCTGCTGTTGCCTATGGAAACAAGTTTGAGAACGGCTACCTGGGTAATGACCTTTCCGGCACCGGTGTTGGAAAGAAATGGGATTTTATCATTGTTCACGAAGTAGGTCACGAGTGGTTTGGGAACAACATCACTGCCAGGGATATCGCTGACATGTGGATCCATGAAGGCTTTACTTCTTACTCTGAAGTGTTGTTTACAGAATTTCATTTTGGTAAAACCGATGCCAATAACTATGTGCAGGGTATCAGGAAAAACATAAGAAACGATATACCGATTATCGGTCTGTATGGTGTTAATCGCGAGGGCAGCAGCGACATGTATTACAAAGGATCGAATATGATTCATACCATACGCCAGGTAATTGATAACGACTCCGTTTTTAGAGCCATCCTGCGTGGTCTGAACAAAACCTTTTACCACCAGACAGTAACCACGGCAGCGGTTGAGACTTATATCAGCAAAGAAAGCCGCCATGATTTTTCAAAGGTTTTCGATCAATACCTGCGTGGTACCAGGATTCCGCAACTCCAGTTTAAGACAAACACGGGCAGCATTTCATTTCAGTGGACTAACTGCGTGAGCGGCTTCAACATGCCTGTAAAAGTTTACCTCGATAAGCAGCAGAAGGATGCGATGGTACTTACTCCCCAACAGGGCGTATGGAAAAAAGTACCGGTAACAGCTCCTTATGACGGAAGCACTTTCGTTGTCGACCCTAATTTCTATGTACATTCGAAACGCGTAGCTAAATGATGATCGTTCATTTGTTAATGATCTGAGTAAACTTTTTTAAACAGCGTTGCTGTCATGCGCCTATCTTCAGCCTCTTAGCCAGGACCCCATTTACCTTCGTTATTTTTACCTTATGAGCTCCATTAGAAGGCAAAGCATTGTATCCTCGCTCCTTATCTACATTGGCTTTGCTTTCGGTGCAATAAACACTTACCTGTTTATTAAAGATGGCATCTTTACTCCCGAACAGTATGGACTAACCCGGGCTTTCATTGTGCTGGGACAGTTCTTTTACGGGTTTGCAGGTTTTGGTCTCACTTCGGTTTTCTATAAATTTTATCCCTATTACAAAGACAATATAAAAGCCCAGAATAAAAATGACCTGCTCACCATTACCCTGCTGCTATCACTCATAGGTTTTATACTTACGTTGGGGGGAGGCCTGGTATTCGAGCAAGTGGTAGTAAAGAAATTTATTGCCAAGTCGCCACTGATCGTTCAATACTATTACTGGATATTTCCCTTTACTTTTTTCTTGCTTTTCTTTTCCCTGCTGGAAGCGTATTCCTGGAGTATCGGGAAGCCAGTGGTGCCCAACTTTTTGAAGGAAGCAGGTTTTAGGTTCTCCACTACCCTGCTTATTATTTTGTTTCTGTTTACTGGTAAGAACTTTGATCTGTTCATCAAACTTTTTTCTTTCCTCTACGCATTAAGTTTTTTTGCCCTGCTTTTTTACCTGATCCGGTTACACCAGTTTCATATTGTATTTGAGGTGAGCCGCGTTACGAAAAAGTTCTGGAAAAAAATGCTCACCCTCGTTGCTTATGTCTATGGCGGCTCACTCGTTAACATCGGAGCCTCGAGCGTAGATTTCCTGGCGATCGCTTCTTTCAGAGGACTGAAGTACGGAGCTGTCTTCGATTTCAGCTCTTATCTCGCCAGTGTTATTCAGGTACCGCAACGAAGCCTGATATCCACCACCATACCAGTTCTTTCCCGCGCCTGGAAGGAGAAGGACCTGGCAACTATTGATCGTATCTACAAACGTTCGAGTCTGAATCTTTTATTCCTTTCGCTTTTTATTTTTTCGATCATTTGGGTGAATTACGACAATGCGATTGTTGCCCTGGGAGCCAACCCCATATTTAATGAAGGTAAGTGGGTGGTGTTTTTCCTGGCACTCAAAAACATTATCGACATGGGCACAGGTGTAAATGGCCAGATCATCGCTACATCTACTTACTGGCGCTTCGATTTTCTTTGCGGTGTTGTGCTGCTGTTGCTGGCTGCACCACTCAATATATTCCTTGTTAAGAATTACGGCATCATTGGCTCTGCGTGGTCGAACCTGTTGGCATACAGCGTATACAACACCATCAGGCTCGTGTTCCTGCATAACAAATTTGGGCTACAGCCTTTCACCCGTCAGACAGCCCTGGTCTTAACGCACGGCATTGCCTGCTTTATCGTTGCTTATTACTTATTTAGAGAGATGGACGGCTGGACCGGGATGGGATTGAGAACCACCTTCTTTATTCTGCTGTCTGTGGCAAGTGCTTATTATTTCGATATCTCTCCCGATATTAAGCCTGTAGTTGGCACAATAAGAAAAAAGTTAGGGTTGTGACAGAAGGAGGGCGCTGTTAACACCGTCTACCCTGCCTGCACTCAAAAAGCGCTTCGACCAATAATCGTCGTACAGGTCAGCTATGGAAACACCGCCCGAAGAAGCCGCATGCACAAACTTGTTGTTTTGTAAATAATATCCTACATGAGAAACGCCGCCAGTGGTATTAAAAAAAAGAAGATCTCCCTCTTTCAAATCTGACCGTCCGATTTCGGTGCTTGCCTTGTGCTGTTCCCTGGCAGTGCGAGGGAGACTGATGCCATAAATGCTGGCATAGAGCGTTTGTACAAACGCGGAGCAATCGATACCGTTTTTTGAAACACCACCGTAGCGATAAGGGGTACCGTACCAGGTATCTATCAATGTAAACAGGTGATGGTTGTCTACCTGCTCCACATCAGTATTGAGTAGTAAAGCATACTTCAGTTGCAGTGAAGACAACTTCTCGATATCTGCAACGCTCTTAATAACATCTGAAGTTTTCTGCAGGCTAAACAAACTGGAAGGATTGATCGTAATTTTGGACGATGAAACGATCTGCACAGTGGCCGGGTCGATAGAAACTTCTATATCGTCTATAAACTTAAGATTTGCCGGGGCTTTTTTCTGAGCCTCTGCTTGCGAAGAAAAGGCAAGCGTAACAAGCACAGAGGCGGAAAGGAGGATTTGTTTTACCATGTCGCTTTTTTAGAGTTTACGTGGTTAGGGCCGAAAATAGGGAACAATTCCCACAGTTTGTGGAGATTAATCAACGGATAATTAGTCCCAATATTGTACGTTGCCCTCCAATTTTCGAGCTAATACCCCGAATCCCCCTGAAATTGAATAAAGAATATTAAATGCAGTTTTCCCACTTACACGTTCATACACAGTACTCCCTGCTCGATGGTGCAGCTTCTATTTCTTCTCTTTATAAAAAAGCTATCGCCGACGGAATGCCTGCATTGGCAATTTCTGATCATGGCAATATGTTCGGAGTTTTCGACTTTGTGTCGCAAGCTTACAAAAACCTCGACGACAAAGGACAGCCTAAAGTAAAGCCGATTGTAGGTTGTGAATTTTACCTCACCACAGACCGTCACCGTAAAACGTTCACCAAGGATGAAAGAGATCCGAGGTTCCACCAGATCTTACTAGCGAAGGGTGAAACGGGGTATAAGAATCTCATGAAGCTGAGTTCGCTGGGCTACACGGAAGGCTTATACAGTAAATATCCGCGGATTGATAAGGAACTGATCCTTACCTATCATAAAGATCTTATTGCCACTACCTGTTGCCTTGGTGCCATGGTGCCACAAGCTATCATGCGCAAAAGCGAAGCAGAAGCAGAGAAGGAATTCAAGTGGTGGCTCGACCTCTTCGGGGAAGACTACTATGTGGAGTTCCAGCGGCATGGCATGCCTGAACAGGATAAGGTAAACGAGGTGCTTATCAAGTTCGCGCGTAAATACAATGTCAAGATCATTGCGTCCAACGACTCTCACTACGTGGACCAGAGCGATTTCAACGCACACGACATTTTGCTTTGCATCAACACAGGTGAAAAAGTAGCCACCCCCGCCCTGAGGGATTTTGGAGACGATGACCTGAACAGCAAAGACAAAAGATTCGCATTTCCGAACGATGAGTTTTACTTCAAGAAAACTTCGGAAATGATGGATCGTTTCAAAGACCTTCCTGAAGCAATAGATAATACCAATGAAATAGTTAGTAAAGTAGAATTGCTGAATCTGAAGAAAGACATCCTGCTTCCGGCCTTTCCAATCCCTCCCGCCTTTCAAAAGCACGCGGATGCAAACCTGAACCAGTGGGAATTTTTAAAACACATTACCTATGAAGGTGCCAAAACGCGGTATAGCGAAGTAACCGAAGAAATCCGTGAACGCATCGACTTTGAATTGTTCACAATCAAAACTATGGGCTTTGCCGGTTATTTTCTGATCGTGAGCGATTTCATTAAAGCGGGGAGAGAACTTGGTGTGTTCGTGGGACCGGGGCGTGGTTCGGCTGCCGGCAGTGCAGTGGCCTATTGCATCGGCATCACCAACATCGATCCGATCAAATACAATCTCCTTTTCGAACGCTTTCTGAATCCCGACCGCAAGTCGATGCCGGATATCGACACCGATTTTGACGACGAGGGCCGGCAGAAGGTTATTGACTACGTGGTTCAGAAATATGGCAAGAATCAGGTTGCTCAAATCGTTACTTATGGTACGATGGCGGCTAAAATGAGTATTAAGGATGTAGCCCGCGTGATGGACCTGCCGCTGGCTGATTCCAATGCGCTGGCAAAGCTTGTATCTGACAAGCCAGGTACAAAACTCCAGCGGATGCTCCATGCGCCGCTGTCACCAAAGGACGGAGCAAAATCGCTGGAAGAAGAGTATGGAAGTGATGATGTTGAAAATGCAAAACGGCTGCGGGCTATCTACCAGGGCAAATCACTCCAAAGCGATGTGCTGCACATTGCAGAGAAACTGGAAGGTTCTGTCCGCAACACCGGCATTCATGCAGCAGGCATCATCATAGCACCCAAAGACCTGACAGAACTGATACCGGTGTTTGCTTCGAAAGAAACTGACCTGTTCATCACTCAAATAGGAGGAAATGTTATCGAAGATTCGGGCGTGATCAAGATGGACTTTTTAGGCCTCAAAACTTTGTCTATCCTGAAGGACGCGCTTGTAGTGATCAAGTTGCGCCATGGCATCGATATCGACATAGACAACATCCCTCTGGATGACGCAAAAACCTATGAGCTCTACCAGCGCGGAGATACCATAGCAACCTTCCAGTTTGAAAGCCCGGGCATGCAGAAATACCTGAAAGAACTGAAGCCAGACCAATTTGCCGACCTCATAGCCATGAACGCGCTGTACCGCCCCGGGCCCATGGCATACATCCCCCAATACGTTGACCGCAAGCATGGACGCGAGCAGGTCAGATACGATCTGCCTGTAATGGAGGAGTACCTCAACGAAACGTATGGTATCACTGTTTACCAGGAACAGGTGATGCTGCTTGCCCAGAAGATCGCACGTTTCAGCAAAGGCGATGCAGACGTTTTGCGAAAGGCCATGGGCAAGAAAGACCGGAAAACCCTCGACAAAATGAAGGGGCAATTTATCGCTGGTGCCACCGCAGAAGGACATCCAAAAAAAGAACTTGAGAAAATCTGGACAGACTGGGAAGCCTTTGCCCAATACGCTTTCAATAAATCGCACTCTACCTGCTATGCTTTTGTGGCTTACCAAACGGCTTACCTCAAAGCCCACTACCCTGCCGAGTATATGGCAGCGGTGCTCAACCATGCTAACGTCACCGAAAAAATGACTTTTTTCATGGAGGAATGCAAGCGGATGGGCGTAAAAGTACTGGGCCCCGACATCAACGAATCGCAAAAAGGCTTTGCAGTGAATGCTGCCGGAGAAATACGGTTTGGTTTAGGCGGATTAAAGGGCGTTGGCGAGGCTGCGATAGAAAGTCTGATTTACGAAAGGGAAGTGAAAGGTGCCTACACCGATACATTCGATTTCATGAAGCGCATCAACCAACGAACGGTTAACAAAAAAACACTGGAAAGTTTGATCTCCGCTGGCTGCTTCGATGCTTTCTCCCAACTGCACCGGGCGCAATTCTTCTGCATTGCTGATGGTGAATCCATCACCGGACTGGAAAAAATGATCCGTTATGGCAATGTCGTACAGTCGCAATCAACCAGCAATACGAACACATTATTTGGCGACCTGCCGGCGGTCATGGACATTAAGCCACCCCAAATTCCTAACTGCGCTCCCTGGTCGCTGACTGAACAGCTGGATAAAGAAAAAGAAATCACCGGCATCTACCTGAGCGGTCATCCACTAGATCACTACCGGTTTGAATTCAGGCATTTTGGCACCACCAATATCCAGGATTTCGCAGAAGTGAAGGAGTCGCAGATACTGGCCTCAGCCGCGAAAACCGTCAAGCTGCTTTGCCTTGTTTCTGTGGCTAATCAACGGATGTCGAGGCAGGGCAATAAGTTTGGCTCCTACGTGGTGGAAGACTATTCCGGGAAGACAGAGCTGGTACTGTTCGGCGACGATTATGTTAAGTTCAGTCCTTACCTGGAGCAGGGGCAGGCCGTGTTTATTTCCGGTGCTTTCCGTCAGCGGCCGTACAAGGAAGAATACGAATTCAGAATTACATCGATCAACCTGGCAGAAAATGCAAAACGCCAGCTGACGCGTGAACTCTGCCTGGAGTTGGATGCGAGGAACCTCAGTCTGCAGATTGTAGACTTTCTTGATGGCAACCTCAAAGCTCATCCGGGTTCGGCTACCCTAAAAATTTCAGTTGTAGAGCCGAAGGCGTCACTCAAGGCGGGCTTCACCACCTTGGGAAGCGGCTTTGAGATGAACAGTGAACTAATTGAATTCCTGGAAGGGCGACCTGAAATTGACGTACAAGTGACAGTATAACAATTGTTATTCAAGTAAATTGCCCGGCGTGCATGAAGCCTGCATTGTTGACCCCGGTTGCGACATCGGTTCCGGTTTGCCTGACAACTGTTCATGCATTGCTGCCTTGGGCTTAAATTTGCAAAGAGATGTTATCGCTATAAAAATTTAAACAGACAAAATCATGGCACAAGCATTCACAGATTCTAATTTTCAAACAGAAGTTTTAAGTTCAGATAAATTAAGCGTGGTAGATTTTTGGGCAGAATGGTGTGGACCTTGCCGCGCGATCGGTCCAGTAATTGAAGAGCTTTCAAAAGAATACACAGGCAAGGTTAATGTTGGTAAAGTAAACGTTGATGAGAACCCTCAGATCAGCATGAACTACGGTATTACCTCCATACCCGCCATTTTGTTTATTAAAGGCGGGGAGGTTGTAGACAAGCTGGTAGGAGCACAACCGAAAGGCAACTTTGTAAAAAAGATCGAAGCTCATATCTGATCGCTTCATCTCCAGGCTACAATATAAAAGCAGGCAAACCGCCTGCTTTTTTCGTGTTCGGATGCTGTCGCTTGTCACCTTTTGCCCTGTAAAAAACGGAGGCTAATTCTTTTAAAGGATTAATTTGCCGGCTGTTTAAACCAAATTGTACTGCATGAACGCTGCGCTGACGAATCTTGGAAGGGGTAGTATCGGAATGGCCTTCCTGATCTTTGTTTGTTATCTTTTTAGCAATAACCGCAAGGCGATAGACTGGAAGGTGATCATGTACGCGCTGGTTGTGATGGTGGCTTTTTACCTGGGCGTTACCAAAGTAAATTTCATCAACGCATTCTTTAATTTCCTGTCCTCTGCTTTTGTAAAAATGATCGAGGTGGAAATTGAGAGCACCCGGCTCATTTTTTCAAACCTGGTAGAAGTAAGACCCGAATCATGGGGATTCATTTTCGCTGTCCGTGTTTTGCCCACCATCATCTTTTTTTCTGTTCTATCCTCTATTTTATATTATACCGGCATCCTCCAAAAAGTAGTTTTTGTTTTTGCCTGGCTGCTGAGTAAATTAAAGATCTCGGGCGCGGAAAGTGTGTCTACATCTGCCAACATATTCATGGGGCAAACAGAAGCTCCGCTGATGATTAAACCCTACCTCGACAAAATGAACCGGTCTGAGATCCTCTGCGTGATGATCGGTGGCATGGCTAATACGGCTGGTAGCGTACTCGGCGCTTACGTATCTCTTATGGGCGCTTCAAACCCCGGCGGACAGGAATATTTTGCACTTCACCTGCTTACCCAGTCTATCCTCAGTGCTCCTGCTGCCATCATCTGCGCAAAGATCCTTTTTCCGCAAACGGCAGACATTATTACCGAAGTAAAGATCCCCAGGCAAAAACTCGGTGATAATTTTTTAGATGCTATTTCCCTGGGCACCACAGATGGCCTCAAGCTGGCTGTGAATGTTGGCGCCATGCTCATTGCCTTCACGGCGCTCATATTTGTTTTTAACTTCATGCTTCAAAAAATTGGCGACTGGACAAGTCTAAATCCGGTGATAGCCCGTTATACTCCCTACGAGCACTTATCTTTTCAGATGGTGCTGGGTTATATTTTTTCTCCTGTTGCATGGATCATCGGTATCGACGAACGGGAGATGCTGA
>JBGTIL010000180.1:0-2933 GCA_041745695.1 Chitinophagaceae bacterium
CAGGGGCTTTGCACCTGAATATTGCAGATATCAACATGCATTAAAACTGGCTTAAAATGGACGAAGGCCCATCTCAGGGGAGCACAAAGCGCAAGTAAATCTGGCGCTTTTCCCGTTTAAAAAACACTATCCGCCTCTCCCTTTGCCGCAAATTCGGATTAAGGTGACCTTCAGGGTAAATCAATTAAAAAGGCACCGTGATCCGGTGCCCTTTTCATAACCTATTTTTAGTATAGCACGCTGATCTATGGTCATCTATTCAATCCACTGGTAAGTCGAAAGAAAGAACCAAAGTAACCATGACTTACAATCAAGCCAACTCAAACCTGTCCAAATTCATTACTTTATTCCAGGCCGCTACGAAGTTACTCACAAATTTGTCCTGGGCATCCGCGCTTCCGTACACTTCTGAAATAACTCTCAGTTCTGAGTTGGAGCCAAACACCAAATCTGCACGGGTAGCTGTCCATTTAGGCTGACCAGTGGCACGGTCGCTTCCTAAATACAATTCCCTGTCTTCGGAAATGGCTTTCCATGCTGTATTCATATCAAGCAGGTTTATAAAAAAATCGTTGGTAAGCTTACCGGGGCGTAGCGTAAAAACACCGTTTTTAGAACCATCGAAATTAGTATTCAATGCACGCATACCGCCCAGCAATACTGTTAACTCAGGCGCAGTAAGTGTAAGCAATTGAGCCTTATCAATCAGCAACTCCTCGGTAGATACAGTGAATTTTGTTTTGGAATAGTTGCGGAAACCATCGGCAGCAGGTTCCAAAAAGGCTGCTGATTCAACATCAGTTTGCTCCTGCGAAGCATCCATACGGCCAGGTGTGAAAGGAACGGTAATCGTATGTCCCGCATCTTTCGCTGCTTTTTCAACACCAGCGCAACCAGCCAGTACGATCAAATCTGCCAGCGAAACTTTTTTACCACCTAACTGCGTACCGTTAAACTCCTTCTGAATGCTTTCCAGTGTACCCAATATTTTTTCTAACTGTGACGGATTATTTACCGGCCAGTCTTTTTGAGGGGTCAGGCGAATGCGGGCGCCATTGGCGCCACCGCGCTTGTCGGAACCGCGGAAGGTGGAGGCCGAAGCCCATGCGGTTGAAACCAGTTCAGATACGCTCAATCCGGACGCAAATACCTTTTCCTTCAAAGCTGCAATATCACTTTCATCTATTAATGCATGGTCAACCGCAGGAATAGGATCTTGCCAA
Organism: Chitinophagaceae bacterium; assembly: GCA_041745695.1. GTDB lineage: Bacteria > Bacteroidota > Bacteroidia > Chitinophagales > Chitinophagaceae > Flavisolibacter. The sequence continues at coordinate 1,224 of JBGTIL010000180.1, forward strand.
AGCAGCTCTTCTTCCGGCACATCAGTACCCAGATAACGGGCACGAGGCCCCATATCGCGGTGTGTTAATTTAAACCAAGCACGGGCAAAAGCATCTGCAAGCTCATCAGGATTTTCATAAAAGCGCCTGGATATTTTTTCGTAAGCAGGGTCAAGCTTCAAAGCTAAATCGGTGGTAAGCATGGTTGGCGCATGCTTTTTGGAACTATCATATGCATCAGGAATAATATCCCCTGCATCTTTAGCCACCCATTGGTGCGCACCGCCCGGGCTTTTGGTCAATTCCCAATCAAAACCAAACAGGTTTTCAAAATAATTATTGCTCCATTTAGTGGGCGTTTTCGTCCAGATTACCTCCAATCCGCTTGTAATGGTATCAGCGCCTTTACCGGAACCATAACTGTTGCTCCAGCCCAGGCCCTGCATTTCCACGTCGGCAGCTTCAGGCTCTTTATCTACATGATCAGAAGGAGCAGCGCCATGGGTTTTACCAAAGCTGTGGCCGCCTGCTATCAGGGCAATCGTTTCTTCATCGTTCATTGCCATGCGGCCAAATGTATCACGGATGTCTTTAGCCGAAGCAATAGGGTCAGGATTACCGTCAGGACCTTCGGGATTTACATAAATCAGTCCCATGTGTGCAGCGGCAAGCGGTTGTTCAAGGTCCCGTGAGTGTTTATCGCCATCAGCGTCTTCATCAGAAACCAAAACGCCACTTCCTTCCACACCTTTTGAACCATGTGAATAGCGTTTGTCGTTACCCAGCCAGGTGGTTTCAGCACCCCAATACACATCTTCTTCTGGTTCCCATGTGTCTGCCCGCCCGCCAGCAAAGCCAAACGTTTTAAAGCCCATCGATTCGAGCGCTATATTGCCGGCAAGGACCATCAGATCTGCCCAAGATAGTTTATTGCCATATTTTTGTTTGATAGGCCAAAGCAGCCTGCGGGCTTTATCGAGGCTCACGTTATCGGGCCAGCTATTCAGTGGGGCAAAACGTTGTTGTCCTGCGCCTGCACCACCACGGCCATCGCCCACACGATAGGTGCCTGCACTATGCCATGCCATGCGGATAAACAAGGGACCATAATGCCCGAAGTCAGCCGGCCACCAGTCCTGTGAGTCTGTCATGAGTGCATGAAGGTCTTGTTTCACTGCTTCCAGGTCGAGGCTTCTAAAAGCTTCGGCATAGTCAAAATCTTCCCCCATCGGGTTTGATAAGGACGAGTGCTGGCGCAGGATACTTAACTTTAACTGGTTGGGCCACCAGTCACGGTTCCTGGTGCCGCCACCGCCAACATTGTGCTTCATACTGCCATTATGAAACGGGCATTTACTGATGTCGTTTGACTCTTTTTCCATTTTGATAGTTTTATGTATTGAGTAAACACTTGCTTGCAAGTGGTATTTCTAAAGATTTTTAAAATTATGAGATTAGAAAATATAATCAAAATCAATTAATTCTATATCTTAATAGACAAAACCTATTAGAACAATCATTGCGCCGCGTATAACCTTGTATTGCTGTTGTAATATTGTTTATATAGATTAACCTAGTGATGTGCATTCGCTGGTTGTGCAGCAAATATGTCTCATTATAACACGTTTCCAGGTTTCTGGCAAGTTTTTCAGGCCATTAACCCGAAAATTTATAAAGCCTTGTAATAACAGATTCTTCTGTGCTGCTTAAGGGCTTATTTTTTAACTTGCG
>JBGTIL010000181.1:0-5527 GCA_041745695.1 Chitinophagaceae bacterium
TGTGTACGCACCGATGGCGGCTACTGTGCACAGCCTGGCTTACAATAGCGCTTATGGTGACTATGGGGCTACACTGATATTGCAACATGAGCTGGAGGGAGTCATGTTTCATACGCTTTATGGCCACTTAAGTTTCAAATCAATTGACAACAAAACGCAGGGTATGCCTCTAGAGCGTGGTGCGCTGATCGCGCATTTTGGTGAACCGGCTGAAAATGGAAACTGGCCGCCGCACCTGCATTTTCAGATCATCATCGACATGCAAGGCAAGGTTGGTGATTACCCGGGAGTGTGTGCACTTTCTCAACAGCACTATTTTCTGGGCAACTGTCCGGATGGCGACCTGATTTTGAATATGATGCAGTATACTTCATAATGTTTCCTGTCTATCGAACGAGTCTGTTGTATTTGAACAACTTTAAGTTCCTCGGTCCTGAGTTTCCTAACTCAGGACGTTTTAACCTCAGGATCTCTCATTCCAAAAGCATGTCTATGGTCCATTGCTGTTGAACGACTTCAGATCGATCGGTTTTTGAATTACAACTCAGCACAGCGACCCCGATAGTTCAATTAATATGGCACTTTGTAAACGGCCGCTGTTCTGAGTTTCCTAACTCAGGACGTTTTATCTTCATCATCTCTCATTCCAAAAGCAAGTCTATGGTCCATTGCTGTTGAACGTCTTCAGATCGATCGGTTTTTGTATTACAACTCAGCACAGCGACCCCGATAGTTCAATTAATATGGCACTTTGTAAACGTCTGCTGTCCTGAGTTTCTTAACTCAGGACGTTTTAAATTCAACTTCTCTCATTCCAAAAACAAGTCTACGGTCTACAATAGTTGAGCAACTCCATATTCCCTCCCGAACCTTCAATGCTACGCCCCGCACATCAACAACCTACCTACTAAAAATTTTAGGAAACGCCGTAACTTCACTTTTTGAAACTATGAGTAATCCCATGCTACATGCAGGAAAAGAACCAGCGACGGCAGCAGAAAAAGAATTTGAGAACGGAATACGCCCCCGCGAAATAGAAGACTTCTCCGGCCAGCCGCAGATCATAGAAAATATCCGCATTTTTATTAAAGCCGCCAAACTTCGGGGCGAAGCCCTGGATCATGTGCTGTTCCATGGACCACCAGGACTGGGCAAAACTACCCTCTCCCGGATTGTCGCCAATGAACTGGGGGTCAATATCAGGGAAACCTCCGGTCCGGTAATTGAAAAACCCGGTGACCTTGCCGGACTACTTACCAACCTGCAACCCAATGATGTTTTATTCATTGATGAAATTCACCGCCTCAGCAACGTAGTGGAAGAATACCTCTACTCCGCCATGGAAGACTATAAGATCGACATTATGATCGATACCGGCCCCAATGCCCGCAGCATACAGATCAACCTTAGTCCGTTCACGCTGATTGGGGCAACAACCAGGAGCGGTTTGCTTACAGCACCTTTGCTTTCGCGGTTTGCTATCAAATCAAGGCTTGAGTACTACGATGCTGTAACACTGCAGAAGATCATTCTCCGCGCAGCCAACATTTTAAATGTATCGATCACCACCGATGCCGCAGGCGAAATTGCCCGCCGCAGCCGCGGTACGCCCCGTATTTCTAACGGGTTGCTGCGCCGCGTGCGCGACTTCGCACAAGTGTTGAGCGACGGAAACATCGACCTCGGCATCACCCAACATTCACTGAAAGCCCTGAATGTAGACGAACACGGTCTGGACGATATGGACAACCGCATTCTTATGTCTATCATTGAAAAATTTAAAGGCGGTCCTGTTGGTCTTACTACCATCGCTACCTCCGTGGGTGAGGAACCTGGGACCATCGAGGAAGTGTATGAACCTTTTTTAATACAAGAAGGCTTTTTAAAACGCACACCACGCGGACGGGAAGCAACAGAAAAGGCCTACCAGCACCTGGGCAAAACCCCTCCCTTGCTCGGGGCAAACGGAACCCTTTTCGGTATGTAGCGCAATACAGATTATTACTGAAACCTCACCGGCGCGAAAAAGCCGGCACTGTTGAGAGCCGGCTTTTGCAATTTCTATGAATTATATGTTCGGGAAGTCCATTCCTGAATCTCAACCAGCTAAGCTCCCGGTGACGTCTGCACTACCAAACGGAAGCCGTTACCATGTATGTTCACAATTTCTATCTGAGAGTCTTCGCGCAGGTACTTGCGCAGCTTGGCAATATAAACGTCCATACTGCGTCCGTTGAAGTAAGTATCACTTCCCCAAATGCGCTTGAGTGCCTGCTCCCTTGGTAACAGGTCATTCATATGTTCACAAAGCATTTTGAGCAATTCATTTTCTTTGGGCGACAGCGTTTGTGTCTTTCCACCAACAATTAACTGGCGCAGCTTGGGATTGAAATGGTAAGAAGCAAGGTCAAATTCCTTGTTCTCTGATTCACGGTTCAACTCCTCGTTCCTTTTTAATATAGCCTTGATCTTGTGTAACAAAACCTCCGAGTCGAAGGGCTTTGTTATATAATCATCAGCACCTAATTTATAGCCCTGGATGATATCTTCTTTCATGGTTTTGGCACTTAGAAAAAACAGAGGTACATCGGGATTGATGTCCCTGATCTCTTCTGCCAGCGTGAACCCGTCCATATTTGGCATCATTACATCCAGTAAACAAAGGTCAAAATTTTCCCGTTGAAAGGCAGCTAAGCCAAGACGACCGTCCCGCTCCAGTATTACATCATAGTCATTCAATTCGAGATAGTTCTTTAATACGCTTCCTAAATTGGGATCATCTTCGCATAATAAAACTTTAGCTTTCTTTCCTTCCATACAATGGGTTTTTGTTAGTTGTTATAAAGTTACTGGTTTCCTTCTTAGCATATCTTCCACCTGTACCTTCCAGATATGCAAAAACAACACCATCCTGGTGCTGTGGGAAAACGGTGGATCTTATCAATGCAGCATAATTAAATAATGCCAGGCCAGCACCGGGGTTTCGTTTTATGAATAACTTGCATGTATTCGGTGTAATAAAGTCGGGTCTGCATTTTAAATTTTTCGGTATGGGTTCACGTCGCCAATTCATTCAAAAGCTCTCTGCACCACTGATTGTGCTTCCTTTTTTAGCCCGGCGCAGCAGTACAGCCGCGGAGACAGGAGGACAGCCTGCTGCCCAGGGACCACCGCTGCGTGTAGCGATCATGGGACTGGGTAGTTATGGAACAAGAGTGGCTGAAGCTATGCAATCCTGCACCCGTGCCAGGCTGGTAGGTGCAATCAGCGGTACACCTGCGAAGCTTACAACCTGGCAGCAAAAATTCAACATCCCTCCTGGGAACTGTTACAACTACAGCAACTTCGACAGTATTAAAAATAATAAGGACGTAGATGCCGTATATGTTATTACGCCCAACGCCCTTCATCACAGCCAGGTGCTGCGGTTAGCCAAAGCGGGTAAACACGTGATCTGCGAAAAGCCCATGGCCATTAATGCACGTGAAGGCAGGGAAATGATTGACGCCTGTAAAAAAGCCAAAGTGGCTTTGCTGGTGGGCTACCGAATGCATTTTGAAGCCAAAACGCTGGAGATCGTCCGGCAACGTCAAACGGGCGAGCTGGGGAAAATGTTGTTCTTCCAGGGCCTGACGGGCTTTAGAATTGGCGACCCCACGCAATGGCGGCTAAATAAAGCACTTGCCGGCGGAGGCTCATTGATGGATATCGGAATCTACTCCATAAACGGTGCGCGGTATATGGTAGGTGAGGAGCCTCTTTGGGTAACAGCGCAGGAAACGAAAACTGATCCGAAAAAATTCGGACCCGGAGTAGATGAAACCATACAGTTTCAGCTGGGATTCCCTGGAGGAGCTACAGCCTCCTGTTTGTCCACTTACAATATGAACAACCTCGACCGGTTCTTCCTCACCGGCGATAACGGCTTTGCAGAACTTCAGCCAGCAACAGGATACGGACCTATTAAAGGCAAAACCAGCAAAGGTGAACTCACCCAACCGCACGTAACCCATCAAACTGTGCAGATGGATGAAATGGCTGGCATTATACTCGATGGAAAAAAGCCCGTCATACCTGTGGATGGGGAAGAGGCACTCAGGGATTTAAAAATCATTGATGCCATCTACCTGGCTATCAAAACCGGAAAAAAAGTGCCCCTGAACACCTAGACAGCACAGTATGACTCAAGCTTGTATTAAAACTCCAGGCATGGTTCCCGATGCAAACCATTTATTTATTGAATAAAAATTCTTATGACAGAGCTAAAAAACAAGGTCGTCTACATAACCGGCGGAAGCAAAGGTATCGGCTATGGTGTTGCGGAAGCACTCCTGGCTAAAGGAATGAAAGTAGCCATCACCAGCCGCTCGCTCGAAGCAGCCCAAAAAGCAGCGCAGGCCCTTTCTTCAGATAACACAAAAGTACTTGCTCTCCAGTCAGACGTTACTTCCCTGGCATCGGAAGAAGCAGCCATCAAAAAAACAAAAGATCATTTCGGAGCCGTTGACGTGCTCATTGCCAATGCCGGTGTAGGGCATTTCGGACCTATCGATACCCTCACCGAGCAGGAATGGAAAAGCACGCTGGATACCAATCTTACCGGCGTATTCAATACGGTAAAAGCCGGCATAGAAGCACTCAAAACCTCTCAGGGTTATGTTATCACCATTGCCAGCCTGGCCGGTGCTAATTTCTTCGAAGGCGGTGCTGCCTACAATGCCAGCAAGTTCGGGCTGGTAGGCTTTTCGCAGGCGATAATGCTCGACCTGCGCAAACATGGTATCAAAGTCACTACCATCATGCCGGGTTCAGTGGCTACCGAGTTTGCCGACCATACCCCTACAGACGCTGATGCCTGGAAGATACAGCCGGAAGATATTGGCCAGCTGGTAGCGGATCTCCTGGCCATGCATCCCCGAACACTGCCAAGCAAAGTAGAGGTACGGCCGTCTAAGCCCGGAAAGGCTTCCTAGCATCCCCGGTATGTTCCCTATGGCAGGTGCAAGCAGGTAATGAGCTCCGCAAATCGCATAACTTCTTTTTACCTTTGCGCCCTCAAAGTCAATGTATGGAACGCAAGCAGGAAGTACTCCAGGATGTGGTGATCAAATTCGCCGGAGATAGTGGTGATGGCATGCAGCTCACCGGCAGCCAGTTTACCAATAACACCGCCATGCTGGGGGCCGACCTCGCTACCTTCCCTGATTTTCCGGCAGAAATAAGAGCGCCGTTGGGCACCATACCGGGTGTAAGCGGTTACCAGCTTCGCTTTTCCTCCGAAAGCATTCACACTCCCGGCGATGCCTGGGATGTGCTGGTAGCTATGAACGCTGCTGCACTAAAAACCAATATAAAGCATTTAAAGAAAGGCGGAAAGCTTATTGTTAATACAGATGGTTTTGATGTCAAGAACCTTCGGTTGGCCAATTACCCGGAAGGCGTAAATCCTATTGAAGGTGCCGGCCTGGACAGTTTTGAGGTTATCAAAATGGACATCACGAAGATGACCCGCGAAGCGCTGAAGGAC
>JBGTIL010000182.1:0-4515 GCA_041745695.1 Chitinophagaceae bacterium
GAAGCACTGAGTGTACTAAATTGATAATTCGCCGATGACGTGCTGCCCGTTTTATTCGGAGCGTGTGCACTGATTGCTGGTGTTTTTACCCATCCGCAGTCGCCGTCTACCTTACGTGAGAAGCTATTGTCGATGCCTGTAGATACATTGATCGATTCGTACTTCACGTTCATGGTGCTCAAATTGAATGTTTGAGCCGGGCAGCTTGCACTGCCGGAAACTGTTGTGATGGTGCTTGAACCGCTTGGTACAGGGTCTCGGGAAACTGCGTCTACAACCATCAGGGCAGGATCAAGCAGCACCATTTTTTCATTGGCGTTGCCGCCGTTTTGCATGAAGCCGTCTCCGGTCACCGGAATAGGAGTACTGGTACATCCACAGGTACTCCAGTTCAGGTCTACCGTTACAGCGCTGTCTCTGTTGCCACAGTCTTTGGCGAGCACAGACTGACCAGAGAGAACGAAATACTGCCCGGGCTGAAGGAGGGTATTGGGAGGAATGGTGACTGCATACTGACCATTGGTAACCGTATAGCAACCGATGTTTGCGGGACCCGGTCCAAAGTTCAAGAGTTCCACAAATTCACTTGCTGTGTTGCAACCCGACCAGGGCATGATCTCATTGATCACAACTCTTCCCTGTCCAACACAAAATGTTGCATACATTAATGGCAGGAGCAGGCAAAAATATTTTTTGAGGATATGTGAAGCGCGTTTCAAGGTGTAGGATTCGTACGGCTAAATTACTTTTGCTAGAGTCAAACCTGTAGTATACAAGCTTTAAAAAAATTCGTTAGGTAATTGCGCCGTTTCAGGCTAAGAGCATTGCACTAGCATGTTTACCATAATCGGTAGCAGCAGTTCCGTAGTTGTGTAATAAATGTTTGAACGACTTCTCCTTGATGCATGTTAAAAACAAGACTAACGGTCTCATGGGTGCGCAGTAAAACTCAATGACCGTAGCTGTTTCCTGGTAAGTAAACATAAAGTATCGGTCCCTTCATCTAAGTACTAATGCCTAAACTTAATAATTTATGCCGGGAGTATTTTCTCAATAGAATTTCGCTCATCTATTTTGCAATACCTAATTCTCTCTCACATGTTGCATTTTAACGACAGAGTCCGCAGCCGGTATGAAGACAAGCAAATGGTACAACTTGCTTTAGTGATGGTGGGCATATTTTCCATTGCTGTCGGCATCATTATGGGACTGACCCTTCTTTGATCGGACAGCCAGTAATCTCCACTTTAATCCCCCGACAGGTATATACATCCCACCACGTAGTGTACGCGGTCAATTTTCTGCCCGCAGTAAAAGAGTATCCAACATTATCCTTTTGTTACCTTCTCCAGATACAGGACTACCGATTTTCTTAAAACCTACCTTAAGCGTCCAAAAAATCATCTACCCTTACAATCAGCTTTCATGGATGCAATTCTGTTGATCATCACCGGGCTTATACTTTTCCTCTATGCCCTGAATACCCTCTCCGATACACTTAAAGAATTAGCCGGCGATAAGCTTGCGCATTTCCTGGATCGCTTTACCAACAATGCCGTGAAGGGTATTTTGTCGGGCATAGTTGTTACGATCCTGCTGGACTCTTCTTCGATCGTGATCATCATGACCATCGCTTTGGTCAATTCAGGCGCCATGACCTTTCGCCAGGCCATGGGTGTAGTCCTTGGTGCCAACATAGGCACTACGGTCTCGAGCCAGATATTTGCCCTCAACGTTGGAGAGTATGCTGCCGTACCCATACTTGCAGGATTTGTGATGATGTTTTTCTTCAAGCATAAATTTTATGTACAGTTGGGCAAGGTGATTTTCAGCTTCGGACTCATCTTTTTTGGCTTGTTTACCATGGAGGAGGCGGTAGAACCTTTGAAGCAAAGCAATTATTTTATCACCTGGCTGCAAACGCTGGAGAACCCCTGGAAAGGCATGATGACCGGTGCATTGGTAACGGTGGTCATTCAGAGTTCATCGGCTACGGTAGGTATGGTAATCGGGCTGGCAAGCAAGGGGCTGATGTCGGTTACTGCCGGCATCGCTGTGATGCTGGGAGCAGAGCTGGGTACCTGTGCCGATACACTAGTTGCTTCTGTGGGTCGTTCCAAAGCAGCAATAAAAACGGGTTTGTTTCATTTGATGTTCAACATCTCCACCATTCTTTTAGGCCTCACCCTGCTTGGTTTATTTACGCGGTTTGTATTGTGGCTCTCCGGTGCGGCGTCGCCGGAACAGATCATTGCCAACGCCCATATGATGTTCAACGGGCTGGGTGTTGTGGCGATGGTTCCCTTCCTGGGTATATTTGAAAAGCTGCTCAACCGGCTGATACCTGTAAAGGCTGAAGCGCAGGTAAAGGAAGCGCTTGAGCCTGTTTGATGGTTTTTTGCCGGGAAGAGTGAACCACGGAGGCACAGGGGCAGGGAGGAACACAGGGTAGAAGGTAGCCTATTTTGCTTTCCAAAGAGGGTTCTACTTCGCTTATCCCTTTGTTTCTCCTATGTGGTAAAAATATCCGTACGGCTTACCCTAGGTTTACAAAATAGTTTGAAATATGTAAAAATTACGATATTTTAGTTAGATCGATTCTAACTGAGACTAATTTCTTTCCGGTAAACAGCCGCTTCTCCCGTATAAAATTCCCTGGAAGTCAGCCTCAACTGATTCGAACGCGGTAAGTTATTTCTTGTTGAATACTTATCCTAGAATGTGGAAGAAGTGAAACCGTGCACGATCAACAATGACATTGATACTGTGGCGCAGGACATAAATCCAAATCTTCTTTCTTAAACCATCACCGCCCCCTCTTCTGTGTGTCAGCCTTCACGAGCCTTTGCTTTGCTGTGCAGGTGTTCCGGCCTGTGCCTGCGTTACCCTACGTTACTACTACACTTTTTATTCTTTTGTTTTTTAAGATAAAAACGTCCTTATCATGCGTTACTCCTCACTCAACCAACTGGAGTCCAATTTCCTGCAGACAGGAAATAACGGTGAATACTCCATCAAGCCTCTTGCCATACCAGTGCCGGGAGAAGATCTTGTCTTAAAAGGTAAGCTTTGCAAACCCGTTAGCCGTACCGGTTATTTCCACGCCGCTGCTCACCCCAAAGAACGCATTTTGCTGCACTTTACGGCTGGTCAGGTTCGTTCCGATATGTCGGCGCTCACACGGCAGGACTACCATGTGTCAGTGCCTTTTGTAGTGGCACGCGACGGTACCATTTACCAATTATACTCCTCCCAACACTGGTCGGGAAATATTGGAAAGGGCCTGGGAAATACCAATAATGCCGAGGATAAAAAAACCATTTCCATCGAGATTTCCAATTATGGTTTTTTAAAAGAAAAGGACGGGAACCTGGAGACCATTTACTCAAGACTACAAGACAGCCAGGGAAGAATCGGTCCTGTAGACATCTACTGTTCACTCAACGAAAGAGCCGCTTATCAAAAAATCAGCACTCCGTTCAGGGGTCAATCGCATTACGCCACCTTTACTCCCGAACAGATTGAAAGCGTCATCATACTGCTCCGCTATTTAACGGCAACCTATGCCATTCCCCGTGCCTTCCTTCCCGAAAATAAACGCTTCATAACTACCAGCGATGTGTTGGCATTCAAAGGCATCGTATCCCATGTTAACTACCGCGATACAGGCAAGTGGGACCTCGGCCCGGCTTTCGACTGGAACACCATTATCCAGGGCGTCCAGGCTGCTACCTTTCAACCTTCATTAACCCGGGCAGTTACACATAGGGCAGCTGAAAGCGGAGTGATTCGCTCTGAGAAAGAAATTGAAGAACTGGTACCTGCACCGAAAGGTCTTGATGTTGACAATGAAGTATTGCCAGACATAGACAGTAGCGCCATCCTGGAGGCAGAGCGGTCAAAGAAAAAACTCTACGCCTTGCTGGTAAGGATCAACAACTATCGCGAAGATATTTCCCTGGAAGGTGGTGTAGTCTTTCCCAAACTCAGTGGCTGTACCGGCGACGTTCAAAAAGTACGATCCTACCTGGAAACACAAACCCAGTTTGACTTGCACCTCAACACACTTACCGACCGTGAGGCCACCAAAACAGCTATTGTAAAAGGCTTTCAGGAGCACCTGGCCCAGGCTGGTAAAGATGACACGGTAGTTTTCTATTATTCCGGTCACGGTACACAGGAATGGGCCGATAAAAAAGTTTGGTCATCCGACGGCGACGGGCGACTGGAATGCCTTGCCTGTTATTACGATGCAAAAACCAAAGACCAGTTTTTACTGGCCGACAAAGAGCTGCGCTTTTTAGTTCAGCAACTTTCAGCGCGCGGCAGCCATGTATTGATGCTGTTCGACTGCTGCCACTCCGGCGACAATACCCGCAACGGTGCCTTCGTGCAGTCTGCCTTCCAAAGAGTGGTTGAAAAACGTATTCCCTTTTCATTCAAACAGCGCGCATGGAGCGATTTCATTTTTAGCAAACAGCTTAGCCGGGAAGTAGTGATAGCGAAGGGCGACGT
>JBGTIL010000183.1:0-4599 GCA_041745695.1 Chitinophagaceae bacterium
ACGTTTTGGAAGCAATAAGAAACAGGGTTTCTTCGGCCTGTACCTTTTTCAATACTTCCGTAATGTGGGAGGCATCAATGTTAGACACGAAATAGGTTTGTATACCGGGCACCCAGAAAGGCTTCAGTGCTTCAGTTACCATCACGGGCCCGAGATCACTTCCCCCTATTCCGATGTTAATGATGTATTTAATTTTCTTTCCGCTGTAGCCGGTCCATTCACCACTATGAATTTTAGTACAACAAGCTTTCATCTGCTCACGCACCTTATCTATATCTTCCATCACATTCTTTCCGTTCACGTAATAAGGCTTCGCTGTAAAATTGCGCAGGGCCACGTGAAGCACGGACCGCTGTTCCGTTTGATTGATCTGCTCTCCAGCAAACATGGCTTTACGTGCATCTTCCAGCTTGCACTCCCGCGCAAATCCAAAAAGCAGGCGACAGGTTTCTTCGTTAATGATATTTTTAGAAAAATCGAAAAAGATGTCGCGGAAAGTAAAGTTGTATGTATCAAAACGCTTCGGGTCTGATGTGAAAAGATCTTTCAGATGCACCTCCTGCATTTGATCGGCATGGGAGGCCAGCGCTGCCCAATGTTTTGTTGTAGTTGGATTGATTGTAGGGAACATATAATTATTTATGAAGGTGATGTTTTTTTTGCGGGAGAAAATCAGCGCATAGCTTACGGTTCTGCCATCCTCACTTACCGGCAGCCCTGAACCCAGCTTCTGCCGGTGGTTTACAAACGGTTAAATATTTCGATGGTACGCGTCACCATTTCTGGTGTGATGTCCAGGTGCAAAACAAGCCGCACCTGCGTAAGGGAGATGGCATAACTCAGCATGCCTTCCTCTTTCAGCCGGGCAACCAGTGTTTGCGGGGTGTATGGTGGTGCTACCTGGAAGATGATGATGTTGGTTTCCACCGGAAGCACTGCTGATACAAATGGTTTATCCTGCAGACAATTGGCAATGAGTTCGGCATGCTGATGATCTTCAGCCAGGCGGTCGATGTGGTGTTCCAGAGCATACACCCCGGCGGCGGCTACAAAGCCTGCCTGGCGCATTCCCCCGCCAAAAACTTTACGGATACGTCGCGATTTTCGAATGAAATCATGCGTGCCCAGCAACACGCTGCCCACCGGGCATCCAAGACTTTTACTCAGGCAAATAGAAATACTGTGAAACAGGCTTCCGTGCTCCTTCGCTGACTGTTTTTTTGTAACAAGGGCGTTGAATACCCTTGCTCCATCCAGGTGCAACTTCAAATCATGACTATCGCAGAGCGTGCGGATGTTTCTGATTTCATCTATCTCGTAGCAACTGCCTCCTCCCCGGTTGGAGGTATTTTCCAGGCAAACAAGGCTCGTGTTGGCTTTGTGCACGTCGTTGGCATTGATACCTTCCTGAACCTGTTGCGCAGTCAGTCGGCCACGGCTGCCGGGAAGCAGCTTCACCGACGCTCCGGAGTTGGACGCAATTCCGCCCCCCTCATACTGATACACATGGGCAGAAGCATCGCAGATCACTTCGTCGCCAGGCTGAGTATGTGCCTTGATGGCAATTTGGTTGGTCATGGTACCTGAAGGGCAGTACACTGCCGCTTCCATACCAAACATCTCAGCACTTAAGGCTTCCAGCCGATTAATGGAAGGATCCTCTCCGAAAACATCGTCACCTATGGCAGCCTCCGACATGGCCTGACGCATAGCAGGAGTGGGTTTAGTAACTGTATCTGACCTGTAGTCTATCAGCATTGTCAAGTTTTTGTGCAATTTAAGCATGCTGGTCATGACAAACATCGAAAGCAACCATTGCGATTAGATTTTGAATTATAGACTTTCAGTCTAAAACAGATTTACGGATTGTAATCCCTTACCAATCATCCCCGATAAGAACCGTTCAATGCAAAACAATGTACTGTGTTATGCAAACTACCTACTTTCATACAGTAATAGCAAAACCAAAGTACTAAAAATTATAAAAATGAAAAAGATCGCCGCCTTTATTGCTCTCGCCATTTCGTTGTCACACCTTACTGCCAGCGCACAATCCGGCGTCATAAAGGGCAATGTTGTAGATGAGCAGCAGGCACCGGTTGGGGCAGTTACTGTGTCGCTTGTGCAGGCAAAAGATTCTTCCCTTGTCAAGACAATTCTCGCAGACGCCCAGGGAAATTTTCAACTGGACAGCCTAAAAGATGCTCAGTACAAAATTGTTGTAACCGGAACCGGCAGCCAGAAATGGTACTCGCCTGTATTAGCTGTGTCGGCAACCAACAGCACCATCAATTTAAAATCTGTGGTGCTTCCTAAGTCAGTTCTTGCGCTGACCGGCGTAACAGTTACCGGTCGTAGATCGCTGATAGAGCAAAAAATCGACCGCACCGTGGTGAACGTTGATGCTTCGATCTCAAATGCCGGTACCACCGCCCTGGAAGTATTGGAAAAATCTCCCGGCATTTCGATAGACAAAGAAGGTAATATCAGCCTGAAAGGCAAATCAGGCGTGCTTGTGCTCATTGATGGAAGACCTACTCAGTTAGGTTCAGCCGACCTTGCCAACCTTCTGCGCAGCATGCCCAGCAGCGGCATGGACCAGATCGAGATCATGACCAATCCCCCGGCGAAGTATGATGCCGCAGGCAACGCTGGCATCATCAATATCAAAACAAAAAAGAATAAGCAACTTGGTTATAATGGTTCGGTGACAGTGGGTGTTGGAAAGGGCGTTTATTACCGGCATAACGAAGGGGTCGTTTTTAACTACCGCAAAAACAAACTGAATGTGTTTTTCAACGGAAGCCACAACTATAATAAAAGAGATGAACAACTCAGTATTCAGCGAAACTTTTTAGATCCTTCAACCAGAGAAGTTCTTTACAGCTTCGACCAGCGGGGACGCATGTCGAACAGCCGCGTATCCTACAATGCCAAGGCCGGATTTGATTATTCATTCAATTCGAAAACCAGCGTAGGAATTGTAGCATCAGGATTCTCCTCGCCCAATACATTCGGAAACTTTACTACTACCAACAAAAATGTTGGCAACGTTCTGGAAGAAGGCACGAGATCCACCGCTTCCAACAAGGAACAATTTAAGAACGGCAGCCTCAACTTGAATTTTCGACGGGTGCTCGACACTACAGGCAGGGAAATTACGGCCGATGCCGACTACCTTTCTTACAAAGGCAATGGTGCAATGAACCTGGTAAGTGATTACTATAGCGCTGCCGGCCTCAAGAAGGGCAGATCGGACACCCTGGTTGGATCTTTGCCCCAACTGATCAACATCTACAGCGGCAAAATAGACTACGTGCATCCCCTCAAAAATAAGCGCCGGTTTGAGGCAGGGATCAAAACAAGTATTGTTGCCACCGACAATAACGCTCTGTACGATACGGCAACCAATGGCGGGCTGCAGCGCGATCAGAGCAGAAGCAACCATTTCCTGTATGAGGAAAACATCAATGCTGCCTATGTGAACCTGAGTATGCCTCTTGGCAAAAAATGGAACGGGCAATTTGGATTACGCGCCGAGAATACCACAGCCAAGGGCACACAACGTACAACCAGGGAGGTCTTTAACCGATCTTACACCCAGCTGTTTCCAACTACCTTCCTGCAGTATTCCATGAATGCCAAAAACAATTTTGGGATCAATTACGGCAGGCGCATCAATCGCCCTAATTATGAAAGCCTCAATCCGTTTATAGAATTTCTAGACCGCTACACATTTCAGCAAGGCAACCCCGATCTGAAGCCTCAGTTCAGCCACAACATGGAATTAAGCCACACGTACAATAATATCTTGACAACCACACTTAACTATACCAAAACCACAGACATCATCCAGCAGGTGATAGAGCAGAACGAAGAAAAGTCTGAAACCTTTGTTCGCCAGGCAAACATTGCTGACCAGCGCCAGTACGGTATTTCGGTGAATGCAGGCATGCCCCTCAACAAGTGGTGGACCAGCAACATGTACCTCAGCGTTTTCAATAACCAATTTGAAGGCGTGGTAGATGGCACCAAAGTAAAGCTCGGAGGTACAATGGCCGTGTTCAATGGATCACAGCAATTCAAACTGGGAAAGACTACATCGGCTGAAGTGAGCGGCTGGTTCCGTTCCGCAGGTATCGAAGGCGTTATGAAAATTCGTTCCATGGGCATGGTGGCGCTTGGTTTCAGCCAGCAGGTATTGAAAAATAAGGGCACGGTTCGCCTTGCAGTGCGCGATGTGCTGAATATTCAAAAAGTACGCGGCGAATCGAAATACGGAACCATTGACGCCATGTTCCAGAACAAACAAGACACCCGGGTAGCAAGCCTTGGATTTACTTATCGTTTCAGTAAAGGAAAAATGGGCGGAGTTACCAGGCGCAGAGCCGGAAGCGCCAGTGAGGAACAAAATCGCGTAGGCGGTGGCAATAGCAACTAATCA
Source organism: Chitinophagaceae bacterium (assembly GCA_041745695.1). Lineage (GTDB taxonomy): Bacteria > Bacteroidota > Bacteroidia > Chitinophagales > Chitinophagaceae > Flavisolibacter. Next base: position 4,445 of record JBGTIL010000183.1, read on the forward strand.
ATATTGAACGTGGAGCAATCCTGTTTCTGACAAGAGACAGGATTCTTCAATTCCGGCCTCGTTCGCTAAGAACAATATCATCCGAGGTATGAATCGAAATAGTTGACTGTTTCTTATGAAAGCCCGCGAACATTTTATTTCAGAAATCATTAACC
>JBGTIL010000184.1:0-3586 GCA_041745695.1 Chitinophagaceae bacterium
TTTAGCGCTTGGATTGGTGATAATTTCAATGGCTTCGATCTGTGCCGACTGGAGTGTTTTCAGGTAGTCGCTCAGGTCCTTGCCTGCAAGTGGCGTAGGCCTTCCGTCAATATATACCTGCACTCCATTCTTACCGCTTAGTGAAAGGGCATCGTCCTTGTCAACCAGCACGCCTGGCGACTTGCGCAGCAACTCAAGGGCATCTGAGCCAGTAGCGTTAATAGTGCCTTCTACATTGAGGATCATCTTATCTGCCCTCACTTCAACAATAGGCTTTGTTGCGATAACGGTAACACCTTTCAGGTTTCCTGTCGCCTTCAAGAGTTTGATCAAGGGAAGCTCCTTTTCTTCCGTGCCGATTGCAACGGCTTCGGAGACCTGCGTTTGATGGGCGATATGTGAAACGCTGATGCGGTACGTGCCTTCAGGAATGGAAGAAAAAACAAATTGTCCTGCGTTATCGGAGGTAGCAAATTTAAGTGCGACTGAATCTTTGGCGCGTAGCAGCGATATGGTTGCGCCTGCAAGGGGCTTTCCTGCTTCATCATGGACTTTACCAGCAATACCGCCGGCAAACCCTGCTACACCGAGTAAGATACCCAGGCATAGCGACATAATTTTTTTCATAAACGTGTTTTGTAAGGTCGAAATTAATTCTCCCGAAATGAGTTGTAGCGCAAGACAGGTTAAAAGGAGGTAAACATTTACCAGTGGTAAATTCGGGCTGTGCCGGGTGTGTTAGCTAGAAAAGATTACGGGTGTAGAAAGTAAAAATTTAGCCTCCATGAGGCGAGCACCAGAACATTGTAGATGCAGCCCATTGTAAGTATTACGATTGATGTCGCCAAGGCTAATGAAGGCACTTCATGTCTTGAAAGGGCCTCACACACTTGCGCCCTGATTTGCGGGACCATGTAAATGCCTCTTAGTGTCACAAAAAAAGCAGGGACACCTGGATAGCGCCCCTGCTTTCAAACAACGTAATAGTTCCTAAACCTCTTCTTCCACCAAGCCCTTTGGGGTGGAAACCAGGAGCGTGCCCTGCACATACTTTTCATCATGCTGGCTTGCATCCAGGCCTTCTTCCTCTTCGCTATGACTCACCCTCATCGGTACAATGGCGTTGATCACTTTAAAAATAACAAACGAAGCAATGAAGCTGTATGCCACTACAATTAACATGGCTTTGAGCTGGGTAACAAAGAAAGCAAAGTTACCATAGGCCCATCCGTCGTTGCCACCAGCATAAATAGCTTTGGAAGCAAATATTCCTGTCAGCAACATACCTACAATACCGCCGATACCATGACAGGGAAATACATCCAGGGTATCATCCAGTGAAGATTTGGATTTAAGATACACAGCTATGTTGGAGATCACCGAAGACACCACACCAATAAAAATACTTTGTGGTATGGCAACGTAGCCTGCACCCGGTGTTATCGCTACCAATCCGACTACCGCGCCTACACAAAAGCCTACAACCGAAGGCTTCTTGCCGCGCAGCACGTCGAAGAACATCCAGGACAATCCGGCGGCTGCCGCAGAAGTGTTAGTGGTAATGAATGCCGAAACAGCCGTGGCGTTGGCACCCATAGCGGAGCCCGCATTAAAACCAAACCAACCGAACCAAAGCAGCCCGGTGCCTATGAGTACATAAGGAATATTGGCAGGCTTGTTTTCGATGTTTTCCATGTGAGATCTTCTGCGTTTTAAAACAATAGCACCGGCAAGTGCTGCACAACCTGCAGAGATATGCACTACTGTGCCGCCTGCAAAATCGAGTGCACCCATAGCAAATAGAAAGCCTTCAGGATGCCAGCTCCAGTGTGCCAGAGGCGCGTAAACCAGCAAACTGAACAAAATAGTAAACAACAGATAGGAAACGAAACGCATCCGTTCTGCAATCGCACCTACCACCAGGCCCGGGGTGATGATGGCAAACATGAGTTGAAATACAGAAAACAAAGACTTTGGAATTGTGGGTGCAAGGCTCCAGGGCTCACCTGAAGCTACGCCCTTATAAAACAGGTGCGTAAGCGGGTTACCAACAACGCCATTGATCGAATCGCCGAAGGCCAGACTGTAACCGACCACAATCCATAACACACCTACAATACCTGCAGCCACTACGCTTTTCATCATTGTAGACAAAACGTTCTTTCTGTTGACCATGCCCCCATAGAAAAAGGCCAATCCAGGCGTCATCAAGAACACAAGGGCTGCTGCCACCATTACCCAGGTAATGTCGGCAGGCACGTACTTACCGGCATCAAAGTTGGGCAGCGTGGGAACAAAGAGCGCACCTCCTGCAACCGCCAAAAGAGTTAAAAAAGGCGCCGCTGACTTCAAGGTGATTTTATTCATATTAATTTATTTATATCTGTTTAGGGAAAGTTTAAAAATGGTAGATGGCAGCAAAAAGAATACTGGCAGCCCGCGAGGAAGCACCGCCGTCTTTATCAAGGAACAGCGGCTTACTGGCACGATCGTAACGCAATTCCGGAATGAAAATCAGGTGTGCGGTTTTAATTTGGGCACTTAGCGTACTGGCAAATACCCGGGCACCTGAAGAACGGGCTGTAGACAACGTCAATCCATTCTTATCATTAAAATATTCTTCTCTGAGTGTGAGTCCGAAACGTTCAGAAGCATCGAAGTTGAGGTAGAGGGCGGCGCCTCCCCAGCTCTTAGCCTCATCAAATCTTTTGTTACCCAGGTAACGGGTTGCCCTGTTAATCGTGCCATTAAACCCGAGGTTGAAAGAATTGCTTAATTTACTTGTAACCACGAGGTCTACCTGGCGGGTGGTGCTTGTATCCAGTGAAGTTGCGCCAACATAATTGAGGTAGCTTTTAAAAAAATCGCCTGGGGCAAAACTCCACTGCGCGAGGAATGCCTTTTTATTCATCACCCCATCCGGTACATATTTATAATCGGTAGGGTTGGCAATTCCCGCCATAAAGCCCATCGTTCCAAAAAGCACATCAGCCCTCACCCCTGTGTGAAAGAAGGGACCATTGGTAAACATGTAAGACATGCTGTAGTTGCGGTTTAGTGGCGCATCCACTAATTCATAACCAACGTGTGTTGCCCAGCTGCCAGCCGTAATTGTTGTCCAGGTGGCAGGACTGTAGCTGATGTACAGCTGCTTAACGGCCGCCAAAATGCCGCTTCCGTCGTTATAAGAAAATTCGAGCGCCCGCTTGCCAAAGCCCAGGTCCGCAACCGACTTTACTTTGCCGCTTTGGTACTGCAGCTTCACGCTCGCCATGCCCAACTCAAAACTGTTATGCGAATTAGTGAAAGAAGAGAGGTTGTTGCTCTTGGTGGCTGCAAAGTCATTCCGGTAATAAATGTCCGCAGCGCCCGAAACAGTAAGAGGCGACACTAACGCTGAATCCTGGGCGGAGGCTGCAACCGCTGTGCTCAGGGCTAACAAAAACAGATACAATTTTTGGAACATGCTACAGGTTTTTTAGTAAAAAATAAAAAGGTACTGCCTTGCCACCTAGCTGTTCACCAGGGTTCAAACAAGCAATACCTTTCGTTTATTAAAGTTTTTCGGATGAGGGCTTTGCCACCC
>JBGTIL010000185.1:0-8039 GCA_041745695.1 Chitinophagaceae bacterium
CTGTAACAGCCAATGGTCTGGAAGCAGAGGAAGTGAATCTGACCTGGCTGGTGCACAGTGTTGTAGGTGACCTGGAACTGCTTGTGGAAGAAAAGCAAGCACAGATTACGGTTGGCCAGCTTCCGGTAATCAAAGGTTTCAGTATACAACTGCAACAATTGTTTCAAAATGTGATCAGCAATGCCCTCAAATATTCGAAGCCTTATGAAGGATCTGTTATTGATATCCGGGCCTATTTGATTAAGGGCATCGATGCACCATTACCACTGTTTACAGAGGACAGCGAAAAGCATTTTCAGGTGATTGAAATTAAGGATAACGGAATTGGGTTTGAGCAAAGCGACGCCGATAAGATATTCCAGATTTTCCAGCGTCTTCACGGACAGTCGGTGTACGCCGGCACCGGCATCGGGTTGGCTATCGCCCAGCGGGTTGCAGAAATCCACGGGGGCTGTATACTGGCCGAAAGCGAACCCGGGCAGGGAGCACTATTTAAAGTTATCTTACCGGCAAGAAATGAGGTGCCTGCTACAGATGCCACGCCTTAAAAGCCTTTAGCTTACACCGCCGGGGCGTCATGCGGCGCCTGTTGTTCAACCTTTGCGGCGACTCATAAAACAAGGAACATCGTTGCCACTCCTTCTGTTAGGAAAAGTTTGCAAAAACACGTTTCCGCTTGTCAAGTAGTTGATCAACGTGATCTCACCTGGAGGAGACCGGGCACGTAACAGGCTGAGTTGGAGCATCGACTTCTGCGTGATTGATTTTTTCGAATTCAATCCTTTCTGCGTTTGTAATCGTATCTTGTCAAAGTATCTTCAAAGCATGCACGTCGTTCCTGCCGGGACGTCCATCACACCGCTTCCAATATTTATTGATGATGAACCTGATCCAGGTATCCCGGGTAGAACCGTTAGGGTGTATCAATGAAACGCATAATTGCCTATTATCTTTTACTAATTTATAGTGTAGCCGCCTGCAAATCTTTCCTGCCGATGGTGGGTGACTCGCTGGCGCATACTTTCTGGCAGGATCATCATGCTGCTACAGTGCACAAAGATCATGGCGACCACCACCTGCACGATCAGCTCCAGGATGCGGCTGCCGATGAAACTAACGGTAACAGTCCTGCCGTAAGTCGATTTTCTGAATCGGTTTCTGCACATTTTGCTCCAAGTCCGCTGCTTGCTTTTACAAACCAGCCAACAGTAGCGGTGTATCGGTCATATTATTCAACAAAACTCCCCAGTCCTGTTATCGAAAAATCGGTACCCCCTCCCAGAACTTAATTCAACCACTCCTTTTTTATTTTGTGTTCTTGCTGCTTTGTCACCAGACCGTGTACAGGTTTGTGATGCGCTCATGCTGTAGCAATACCAGTGTCTAATGGCTTCCATTATTCAATGGGGGTAGCGCAACATGCCGTGGTTCTGTCTCCACCAGCGGCCATTCTTTCTGAGCAGCCAACACCGCGACTTCAATTTAATCATGACCTAAAAACGTCATATGTTCGGGTACCCGCGATCTCGTATTCTCTTTTCGCTACTCTTCCTATTGTTAGCAGGAAACGTTCAGGCCCAAAATAATCTGCAAGGTATCTACCTGGTGCATGCTGTAACAAAAATCCCTGTGCCCGATGCACTTGTACAGAGCGAGGATTTACGATTTAATGCTACCGCCGACGAAAACGGCTTTGTTCGGTTGAAGGGATTAAGTGCTTCAACGAACAAGCTGCTGATCTCGAGGATCGGCTTTGAAACCAAACTGCTCGATCTTCTCACCCTTGATACGCTTAACCGGTCATCTATCATTTACCTGGAGAGTAAGGCGTCTTCGCTCCAGGAAGTGACAGTGGCTGCCACATCAGGAACGGGTGTATTTGCACCTATCAGCGACCTCGATATTCATCTTCGTCCGATCAACAATTCCCAGGAGGTGCTGCGTATGGTACCGGGTTTGTTTATTGGTCAGCATGCAGGCGGTGGAAAATCAGAACAGATATTTCTGCGTGGCTTCGACATTGACCACGGCACAGATATTAACCTATCCGTAGATGGGATACCTGTGAACATGGTGAGTCATGCGCATGGGCAAGGCTATGCCGACCTGCATTTCATTATTCCTGAGCTCATAGAAAAAGTAAACTTTAATAAGGGTCCTTATTTTGCCGACAAGGGTAACTTCACAACAGCCGGTTATGTAGCCTTTAAAACGAAAGACTACCTCAGGCAAAATTTTATCAAAGCCGAAGGTGGTCAGTTTAATACTTTCCGTGCTACTACAGGTATCAACCTTTTACAGAACAAAGATCCACGACAAAAACAAAGCTTGTACCTCGCGGGCGAAGCCTCCTTCACCAGGGGTTTCTTTGATAGTCCGCAGGATTTCAATCGCTACAATGGCATGCTAAAATACCATGGCAGCATCACGAAGAGAACTACACTAACGACGATGATAACCGCCTTTCGGAGCCGGTGGAACGCTTCCGGTCAAATACCTCTCCGTTCCGTTGCAGACGGGACTATCGGATTCTACGGGGCGATCGACAATACAGAAGGCGGCCATACTTCCCGCTATAATGCCAGCGTTTCTTTTTTAACCAATACTACTGGTGGAGCTGTACTACGCAATCAATTCTATTATAGCCGCTATGCTTTTGAATTATATTCCAACTTTACTTTTTTCAAAGAAGACACGGTAAACGGTGATCAGATCAAGCAAAAAGAAAGCAGGAATATCATTGGGTATAATGGTGAGTGGCGCAAAGAATTCTCTATTGCCGGTATGAGAACGGAAACGAAAGTGGGTGGGCAACTGCGTTTTGATGCGGTTGATGATATTGAATTAACCCGCACCAGGAGCCGGTCTATAGTTAGGTCGCGGATAAAGCTGGGTGATGTTGCTGAAGTGAATGCAGGCATTTATTGGGCGCAGCGGTTGGCGGTTTCAAACAAGCTTGATGTAACTGCCGCTATTCGCGCAGATCATTTTACAAACCAGTATGAAGATGCCCTTTCATCAGCCACATCGGCTTCTTTCTCAACCATTGTAAGTCCAAAGTTGAACATCACGTACAGGCTGAATAACAAGGTTCAACTGTACCTGTACAATGGAAAGGGATTTCATAGCAATGATACACGGGTGGCAGTGCAGCAGAATGGAAAGAAGGTGCTGCCTCCTGCTTACGGCACAGACCTCGGGGGAATTTTAAAGATAGGTGATCGACTGGTAGTTCAAACAGCACTCTGGTACCTCTGGCTTGATCAGGAATTTATTTACGTGGGAGATGAAGGCGTAGTTGAACCGGGTGGAAGGTCGAAAAGGGTTGGGTTCGATATTTCTGCCCGCTATCAGATAGCAGCTAACCTGTTCGCTGATGTCGACCTCAGTCTTGCAAAACCCCGTGCCTTGAACCTGCCCAAAGAGGAAAGCTATATTCCACTGGCACCCCGTTTTACAAGCGTTGGTGGGCTTACCTACCGGAAAGACCTGGGTTGGAACGGGAGTTTGCGTTACCGGTTTATGGACGACCGCCCGGCAAACGAAGATGCCTCTGCCATTGCCAGGGGTTACCTGATTGCAGACGCTGCGATCAACTATGCCAGTCAGAAATGGGAGGCGGGTGTCGCCATACAAAATATTACGAATTCGAGGTGGAAAGAGACGCAATTTTACACAGAAAGCAGGCTACAGAATGAGCCGGCTCCTGTGTCAGAAATACATTTCACTCCTGGTACTCCATTTTTTGCTCGCTTAACTTTCAGTGTATTTTTTTAAACGATCGACTGCTGCGTTAAATGAAGAGTGTCAGCCTGGCTCAACCCTCAGTTCCATCTTTCCGGGTGTTTCAGGCGCAGCTTTTGTATGCTCAATGTGCACACACCTAAATTGTAGATTAAAAACACAGGACATGAACGGATTCAAAAGCAACATTGAAAAAGATACAGTGGAGAATGACGATTTTCGCAAGGTATTGTATACAAGTCACCACCTTCAGCTCGTGCTTATGAGCCTGAAAAAAGGAGAGGAGATTGGAGAGGAAGTGCATGAGGATAACGACCAATTTTTTCGTTTTGAAAGCGGTTCCGGAAAATGCACTATTGATGAACATGAATATGATGTAAAGGATGGCGACGTGCTGATCGTGCCAGCCGGTGCAAGGCATAATGTGATCAATGTGGATAGCAGCACAGAATTAAAAATGTATACAGTATATGCACCACCTCATCATAAGGATGGAATTGTCAGGGGTACAAAGGTGGAAGCAGAAATGAAAGATGAAGAGTTTGACGGAACAACTACAGAAGGTTAAACCCCTTGGCAAGGTTACTTAAGAGCTGAATGAAAATAAAGCGCTTGTTGCATTGCAAAGAGTAGTAAGCTGCAGTTTCAAGCAAAAGTGTGGAGTTCCCTCACTTTTGCTTTTACATTCCACCCTAGATAGCCGCCGATGGTGGTTGCACGTGTGGATTAATTTTGCTAAACCGGAAAAAAACATCATGTGGTATAAGAGTTTGTTTGCGTCACGAGCAGTGTTTGTATGGGCTTTCATTGCCGTATACACAGTCACCGGGGCTCAGGGTATTAAGAAAGGGGGCATGAATCCGTCCGTGGAAAAACAAAGGGCAGCTGCTTCCGGAAAAAAGACCTCAGGTGTTCTTCCACTCGATACAACTGCGCTCGACGCCATCCTCGGATTAAAGGGAAAGGTCAACAGTGGTGAATACAAGGTAACCATTCCCCAGCACGACCTCAGCATTATGGTGGATGATTTCAAAATCATCCCGGCTATGGGACTGGGAACCTGGGTTGCTTTTACTCCCGCTCCAGGCGGGACTATGGTAATGGGAGACATTATCATCACCGAAACTGATCTTAGGCCTGTTCAACAAGAGATCATCCGGCAGGGACTAACGATCACTGCTATCCACAATCATTTTGTGCGTAATCATCCTAACGTGATGTACATGCATATCGGCGGCACTGGCCCAACAGAAACGATGGCAAAAAAGGCAAGGGCAGTTCTAGATAAGGTAAAAGAAGTAAGGGGTGGCGATCCATCGAACGGTACAGCCTCAGCGGAAGCGGTTGCCAATAGTCTCGACACCAAAGCGCTCGACGCAGTGCTGGGGCACAAGGCCGAGATGAGCAAGGGCGTTTACAAATACACGATCGGCAGGCCTGATGTAAATCTTAAAGAACACGGCGTTCCGGTAACTTCTTTTCTTGGGTTTAATACCTGGGCTGCCTTCCAGGGCACACCTGGAAAAGCAGCAGTGGCCGGAGACTTCACCATGCTGGAGGATGAGGTGGCGCCGGTAATAAAGGCTTTAATTGAAAATGGTATTGAAGTAGTGGCAGTGCACAACCATATGGTACACGAACAACCCCGTATTTTCTTTTTGCACTATTGGGGTATTGGGCCGGCAGGTGATCTGGCAAGAGGCCTGAGAGCAGCGCTGGACCAAACCGGTACAAAAAGAAGGAATGCTGTGATGGCGGATAAAATTATGCATTAGTAGTACCCGCAGTTTGATTCTTACTTTTGGCCGGTGGAGACCCGGAGAGGACGAGCCTTCCTACGCCTTTAATAGCGACGGATAACTGTATCGAGTACGGTTCATGAAGCCCGCCGTCACAACGGTGTCTGACACCTTTAAGACGTCAGACTCTATAGACACGGAAGCCGCTTTGGTGCAGCTCAGCAAGCCCGGCCTTCACCACAGCGACGGATAGCTATACCGAGTACGGTTCAAGCAGCCCCCCTTCACTACAGTGTCTGACACTTTAAAGATGTCAGACACTGTGGGTATGGAGATCCGCTTTGGGGTACAGGCTAGCAAGCCCGGGCTTCACCACAGCAACGGATAGCTATACTGAGTACGGTTCAAGGAGCCCCCCTTCACTACGGTGTCTGACACTTTAAAGACGTCAGACACTATGGGTACGGATAGCCCCTTTGGGCACAGCTCAGCAAGCCGGGCTTTCACCACAGCGACGGATAGCTATAAAGATAGGCGGCTGGTTCTGGTAAATAGAGCAGGCAAAAAACCAAGAAAAACAAATTGATTGCAAAAAATCGGTCAAGTAAAAAACAAAAATTGTAGTTTCATGTACTAGGTACACATTAGATCACTCAGCAGGTATAACTTTTGAATGAATACTTCTATCACTAGTGATCTGAACACTGAAAACATGACCTAAAATGTAATATGCAGGGTTTGATACTTTCACTCAAAGGAACAAATAAGGGATACCGGCTGGCAGTAGGGCTGCTTTTTTTACTGCAAGGCGCCTGCTTTGCCTCCTGGGCCTCCCGCATACCTAGCATACAACAACAACTCAGTCTAAGCGATGCTTCCCTTGGATTTGTCTTGTTGGCCCTGCCTGTAGGTTCGCTGCTCGGTCTTCCTTTTTCAGGCTGGCTCATAGCCAGGTATGGCAGCAAGAAAATAGCCACCAACGCGCTGTTGATCTACGGCTTGTTGCTTTTAGCTGTGGGGTTGTCTAACAATGTTATTTTGCTCTTGATTAGTTTAGGGTTGTTTGGCGCTGCAGGCAATATTTCCAACATAGCGATTAATACCCAGGCGGTGGGCGTAGAAGTGAAGTATGGAAAAAATATCATGGCTTCTTTTCATGGTCTATGGAGCCTTGCAGGCTTCGCAGCTGCAGGAATTGGCGGCTTTATGTTTGCCCATGCCATTATGCCCTTCAATCATTTTCTTATTATCGTTACCGTAATGGTATTGGGGCTGGCAGGAAGTGTGCAGTTTCTGTTGAAGGATGACACGAGCTCCAAAGGCAGTAGTTCCTTTTTTGTAAAGCCCGACAAATCGCTCATCAAACTTGGTAGCATTGCTTTTTGTTGTATGATCTGTGAAGGTGCTATGTTCGACTGGAGCGGTATCTATTTTCAAAAAGTGGTACAGGCAGACGAGAGCTGGGTGGGAGCAGGCTTCATTGCTTTTATGAGTACCATGGCAACCGGGCGTTTTGTAGCCGACCGCATAGTGAATCGGTTTGGTTTTAAAACAACGATCCAGCTGAGTGGCTTGCTGATCGCCACCGGTTTGATCATTGCATTAGCCTTCCCTTCTCTGCCAGGTGCTACAGCCGGATTTTTTATTATAGGTTTCGGTGTGTCATCTGTCGTGCCTCTGGTATACAGTGAAGCTGGCCGGTCAAAAATCGTTTCTACTGGCACAGCGCTGGCGAGTGTTTCCAGTGTTGGGTTTCTAGGGTTTCTTGTTGGACCCCCGCTGATTGGTATCGTTGCAGGAATGTCAAGCTTACGCGTATCCTTCGGTATCATTGCCGTGATCGGATTCATCATAGTGCTGCTTGTTCGTTCCTCCCCCACAACAACTGAGTCTATGGACACTTCTTCATAACCGGGAACGTACATGAGCCATTACGCATCACGCGTGCCGAGGCTTTGCATATCATTTTACTATTTCTAAAGCCGGCTGCGCTCCACACAATGCAGACGTTATTGCCAGCGCGCTGCTACTAACCTGTCGGTCTAAACATCGGTCACGGGTTGCCGGAACTTTGTAGTATATTTAATGCAACTGATTGAAGGGAAGTATATTTTTATGCATGGAGTAAAAATGGGTTATGTGCAGTTACAAAATTGATGTATTCTTTATTCGCAGATAGATAAATACAATTGCTGTTAAAGCAATGGGAGCACGTGTTGATCACCGTATTTGTTAGCGCTCCATCAGAACGAACTGCATTTTCACCCCTTTCTTCCCATCCTTCCTGGCGCCTTTTCTGTGACAATCTCGTTTGATAGTTAGTGTGCCCACAAGAACTTTTGCTGAAAGCACGCTGATGTTCATAAGTCACAAGCAGGCTGCTATTCAATTATCCCTCCAGTACCTACACAATAGCCTTAAATCTTTACAGTGCACATACTGACTGAACAGAAGAAAGATCGTTTGTTCGACCACGGAGGCGAAATGGGCGAGCGTACACGTTGCTTCGATTGGTCTGGTACTTCATTGGGAAGTCCGGAAGACTGGCCTCAATGC
>JBGTIL010000186.1:0-3858 GCA_041745695.1 Chitinophagaceae bacterium
TCCAGGTCACAGGTGCACCACCGGCAGTCCAGGTGTTTTGGTACACCGATGTATCCCCGTTGATAGTAATATGTTTTTTTGTGATGCTTAGCTCCCGGTCGAGCGGAGTGGCGGTTGAATGGATTTCGGTATTTTCTTTAAAACGGCGAGCGGTTTCTTTCACTACTGCGAACGCTTCCGGAAGTATTTCCTTTAGTACTTCCTCGATCTTACCATCCCTGTCCTTTTTTAATTTATCCACCTCCTGGTAAACGCGGTCTTTACCCATGAGATCATTTTCAGGAAGTCCTTCCGCTTTGCTGTTCGTTTCTACAATTAAAAGATCGATGCCTTTGAGGTGATCCTGAATGCGCGCTTTGAATGCTACGGTCTTCTCCCTTAGTTCATCATTGCTAAAATTTTGAAAAGTCTGATAATGATGATTGATTTTGGATACCAGGGGCATAATCACCTTAACGTCTTTCTCCGACTTGTTGCCACCAAATAGTTTAGAAAATATGCCAGCCATAATGCGTTTTATTGTTATTCCTCGGATTGATAAAATGGTTTATGCCTGATGCTCAAAAAAAGTGCTACAAAGCTTTGAAAGCCAATCTGACATAGCCGCCAAAGATAAATCAATTTACGTTTTGGCATAGGGTGGAGGAAAACACAAACCAGGAGCCTTCCTCACTGCAAGGAACGTTACACCATTACGGCAGCTGCCGGTGGCAGGAGGACCACCAGGTGTAAAAAGAAATGGGGATATATCCTCACCCGGGGAGAGATCGCTGAAAGTTCCAGGTGGGAAGCAGCGCATGAGCGCGCCACATCACAAACTTGTTATACCAATGCTTAGCCTTTATTTTGCCAACGGGTTTCAGCACGTTCCTCGTAGTTGAACCGGACGATTAATTGAATGTTACCGAATATGGATTTGAGGCGGTTCGTCATTGGAAGTTTGCTTATTAGCCTGATTGCCTGCCGAAGCCGTGAGGAACCGAACCTTGCAACGAAGCGACCTCTCTTCTTTGTGGACTGCAGCATTTCGGGCGAGGAGAGCAGCGAAGTTGTAGTAATACGGGTACAGTTTCGAAAAGGCGGTCCCAACGGCAGACCTGCCCTCACGGACAGTACTTCTGCTGTTTTTCTGGATGAGGCGGCTCTTGAAAAAGACAGTGCCCGCTATTCTGGTGCCTACTATGAAACCAGCAGGCCCGCCGCCGCATTTACAGGAAGTCATACCCTTGCTTTCACTGATTCAACTGGAAGGACCACAGTGTATCGATTTGATTATGTGCCTTTCCGGATCACGCCTGACGTAGGGAGTAACATCCAGACGGAGCCCCTGCTGCTTAAACTGACACCGGCGCCAAAGAAGGAGGCTAACATTACGCTGCTTCTCACCGATACGGCATTTAATAATGAAGATGTGAACCTGCGCCTGGCGCTCTCTGATAGCTCATTAAAGATCTCGGAGAACATGTGGCAAAAGCTCAAGCCTGGTCCAGTAATAATGGAAATTGTGCGGGAAGAAAACATTGCAATGGATAAAGAGACAGGCTACGCGGGTCGCATAGTAATCATCTATGGACTGAAGCGGGAATTTGTTACAACCGCTAAACCGGAGTAAGACTTGGAACGTCTCAAAATTGGATTGTATGCATAAATACCTGAGGATATTTACAGTTGTACTGCTTGCTGTGGGCACCACACCCGCCGGTGCCCAGGGCCCTTTGACGGATTCTGTCAATTTAAAACACGACCGGATCACGAAGACCGGGTTGCTCGTTTTATCTGCCTGGTCGGTTTCGAGTATCATCTCGGGTGCCCAAAAGGCTACCGGACCAGATCGCTATTTTGATAGAAGCAATATGCTGTGGGGCAGTGTTAACCTGGGTATAGCGCAAACAGGGTATTGGTTGCTGCGCAGAAAGGCGGGTAAGAAATATACCGCAGAAAAAACCTTTCAGCGAGCCGAGACAACCGAAAAACTGTTTCTTTTCAACACAGGCCTAGATCTGGCCTACGTTGCCTACGGCTTGTACAACAGGGAGCGGGCGCTGCGGTATACCGGCGATAAGCGCGACAGGCTGCGGGGCAGCGGTAAGTCGCTGGTGGTCCAGGGCAGCTTTTTAACGCTGTTTGACGGTGTGCTGTATCTGCTGCATAACAAAAACGGAAACAGGCTCAATAGCGGTCGCGGAAACCTGCACATAACTACCGGGGAAGACGGAGTCGGTTTAAAGTACAGGTTATAGCGCTGCGTTAATCCGGTATTCGTTATGGAATTGTAAGTCTCCTGCCTTAATTTTGCGGCGCGTTAGGGGCTGCACCGGCTGGCCGGGTCGTAATTGCACATTGAAGGGATATAGAAGCGCATCATCCAGGTAGCTGGATTTTATATCGAGGTTATTAGCGGTTAAAGATCATCTGTGTAGCTCATTTTCAGCACTATATAAACTAAGCTTAGGTCACCATGGCGGGTCAATTAAAAGAAGTACGTAACCGAATAAAATCGGTTCAGAGCACACAGCAGATCACGAAGGCTATGAAGATGGTAAGTGCAGCCAAGTTGCGGCGTGCCCAGGATTCTATCATCCAAATGCGCCCGTACGCTAAGAAGCTGCAGGAAATGCTCAGTAATATCGTTAGCAATACAGAGATTGAAGGAGGAAGCCCGCTGTCTACAGCAAGGGTGGTTGAAAGAGTATTGCTGATCGTCATCACTTCAGACAGGGGTCTTGCAGGCGCCTACAATGCCAACGTGATCAAGGCTGCCAAGCAAACGATACAGGAAAAATATAGCAGCCAGTCAACCCGTGGAAACGTTACCATCTGGAGTATTGGAAAAAAAGGCTACGAGCATTTTTTAAAAAACAATTACAAGGTATCGGATACACATAAAGACATTTTTCTAAACCTTAAGTTTGAAACGGTACAGGCCGCTTCAGTTGCTGCAGTGCAGGCATTTTTGGCAAAAGAGTTTGATGCGGTGGAAGTGGTGTACAGCGAATTCAGGAATGCAGCCACGCAAAAATTTACAACAGAGCAATTTTTACCGATCGCTAAAACCAATGCTTCAGGTTCAACTACCAAGGCCGATTTTATTTTTGACCCGAATGTGGAAGAATTACTTGCTGAATTGATGCCGAAAATTCTGAACACACAATTGTATAAAGCCGTCCTCGACGCCAATGCTTCAGAACACGGTGCCCGAATGACAGCCATGGACAAGGCCAGTGAGAATGCAAACGAATTGCTTCGCAATCTGAAAATATCTTATAACCGCGCAAGGCAGGCAGCTATCACTACAGAGCTTACCGAAATAGTAAGTGGAGCAGCAGCGCTGCAAGGCTAGGAGCAGTTATTGACTGATTGAAATCTTTCAATAGGCGCTGGCACTTGAGCCCCATCTGTGGTGCGGTTGAAGAACAGCACTGGTTGGCAAAGGTTATGTAAGCAGAAACGCAACGGAGCTCCATTCCATCAT
Source organism: Chitinophagaceae bacterium (assembly GCA_041745695.1). Lineage (GTDB taxonomy): Bacteria > Bacteroidota > Bacteroidia > Chitinophagales > Chitinophagaceae > Flavisolibacter. The sequence goes on from JBGTIL010000186.1 coordinate 3,473, forward strand.
TTTTCCCTCAAGCAAGTAATCATGCCCTCCAACATTGAAGACACACATATTTCAGGGAATGAGGGAGTACCGGCAGAACTGCCGCTAGAGGAAGGCGCTGTGCCACAGGGCGAGTTGATTCCGCATATCGAAGCACTTATCTTTGCCTCCGACAAACCCCTTCCCACTTCAGAGATCATTGAATTAATCAACAATAGCTTTGGGTTCATGGACCACCGCGTTCTGGAGGAACCAATTAACGTTGCCCTGGAAGGAATCGTGGAGAAATACGATTCCGAATTCTATCCTTTTGAAGTAAGACAAAGCGGCGGTGGCTGGCAGTTCCTGACTAAGAAGCAGTATCATAAAACCGTCGCCCAGTTGAATGGTGAAAAGTTTTTAAAGAG
>JBGTIL010000187.1:0-4010 GCA_041745695.1 Chitinophagaceae bacterium
TTTAAAACGTTTCTTTCGGTTCAATACCTTCGGGTGCTAATACCGGCGCAGCATCGTTGCCGGCTTCTAAGCGGTTATTGAGCAGCTGCAGCCATCGGTTATAGCTGTCTTCGTAGTCATCCCTTTTTTCAGGTTCAATGAACATCAGGGGCTGCCTGTTGCCTACTGCCTCCTGCTCAGATGCAAAGATCTTTGCACCCAAGCCTGCGCCCAGGGCTGCACCAACACTGCCGTCGGAATCATACAAAGCAACAGGAACTCTGGTGATACTCACGAACGCCTCCTGGAACACAGGACTCAAAAACAAACTGGCCCTGCCTGCCCTGATGATAGAAGGCTGCATGCCGTTTTCACGCATGATATCCAATCCGTACCGGAAGGCAAAAGCGATACCTTCCTGCACTGCCCTGTACACGTGGTCCTGTGTATGCCTGTTAAAGTCGAGATGATGCATGTGGGCACCAACCAGTTTGTTGCCGAGCATACGCTCTGCACCATTGCCAAAAGGAAGTACAGTGAGTCCTTCGGCGCCTACAGCAATACGGGCTGCTGCGTCGTTCATCCTGTTGTAAGCCGTATTCGGAGTGATGGTATGATGCACCCAGTTGTTTAAACTGCCTGCTCCATTGATACACATCAGCACGCCGATCCGCGTTTGCTCGCTGTTATGGTTAACGTGAGCAAATGAATTAATACGTGACTCCCTGTCCCAGACCAGCTTGTCGCTTACACCATAGATCACACCCGAGGTACCTGCGCCTGCAGCCACTTCGCCAGGGTTCACCACACCGAGCGAAAACGCATTGTTAGGCTGATCGCCGGCCTTGTAGCTTACAGGAATGCCCGCTTTCAGTCCTAACTTATCTGCCACCTCTTTTTTGAGGTAGCCATGGGGGCTGAATACAGGCCTGACCGGGGGAATGAATTGCGGGTCGAATCCAAAATAATCCAGCACTTCTGTCGACAAATCACTCTTTTCGAAATCCCAGAAAATGCCTTCCGACAGCGCAGACGATGTAGTAGTGATTTCAGCAGTGAGCTCCATGGCAATGAAGTCGCCGGGAAGCATAGCATAATGGATTTGCTTATAAATATGGGGCTCGTGTTCCTTAACCCAGGCCAGTTTTGCAGCGGTGAAATTTCCAGGCGAATTAAGCAGTTTTGACAGGCAATGTTGTTTTCCTATCGTTGCAAAAGCCTGTTCGCCGTAGGTCACTGCGCGGCTGTCGCACCAGATAATAGCGGGTCGCAACACTTTTCGGTTTTCATCCACCAGCACGAGCCCGTGCATCTGGTAGGCTATCCCGATTGCGCGGATATCCTGCGCATCAAAGTCGTAGCTGGCTGTCATTGTTAAGATGGCCTGCTGCACATTAGCCCACCAGGTATCTGGCGACTGCTCTGCCCAACCAGGCGCAGGCGCATCGATAGGCACTTCCGTATCGGGATATTGCCCCGTTGCGACCGTTGTTCCCGTTGCTGCATCAACCGCCGAAACTTTTATAAAGGATGTACCTACATCGATTCCCAGTAATAACATGAAAGCATTGTATTTTGAACGACGAATAGCGACTTCGTAATTTAAATAATAAAATGAATACAGCCTCAAAGAGTTCAAAACAAAACATGATGTACCTGCCCGTCACCGCCCATACCACTCAAGCCGTTTTATGATTTATTTTGTAGGGGTGGACATTGGAACGGGCAGCACAAAGGCTGTGGCTGTTGATGAAAAGGGCAGTGTCATTGCGGGTGTCCAAAGGACTTATGCCACTGCGCATAGGGCTACAGGTTATAGCGAACAACATCCTGATGAGATCTGGAAAGCATTTGTTGATTGCCTTGGCGAACTCAGTACTTCGTTACCCGAACCACCGCGCGTGATAACCTTGAGCAGTGCTATGCACAGCCTGCTCTGCGTGAACGATTATGGTGAATTACTGACAGATCTTATGATTTGGTCAGACAAGCGTAGTGCATTGATTGCAGAGGCATTGCAGGCTTCCCCGGAAGGCGAGGCCTTTTACCGGGCCACCGGAACTCCCCTACATGCCATGACCCCTCTTTGTAAAATACGGTGGCTGGCAGAGAACGATACGGCTATTTTCAAGCAAACCGCCAGGTTCCTGTCTATTAAAGAATGGATTTGGTGGAAACTGTTTGGACACTACGAAATTGATTATTCCATTGCGGCTGCTACCGGCATGTTTGGTGTTGCTAACCCAGCCTGGTATCTGCCTGCGCTTGATTGGGCGGGTATCTCCGCAGAACAGTTGTCGAGGCCGGTACCTACTGAATTTACAAGAAAGGGGCTGGCGAAGGATACAGCCGCCGCACTGCAGCTTCCGGCGGAAACCAGCTTCGTTATTGGTGCCAGCGACGGCTGCCTGGCTAACCTGGGAACGGGGGCCATGGCACCCGGGACTGCTGCCATTACCATCGGCAGCAGTGGAGCAGTGCGTGTTGGCAGTCGTACCCCGATCCTTCGTTTTCCCGCCATGCCTTTTAGCTACCGGCTTTACGATGGACTTTACATTTGTGGCGGTCCCATCAATAACGGAGGTATTGTTCTTCTCTGGGCTATGAAAACCTTTATGCAGGTAGAGTATCCGGAGAGCCCTGATTTTGAGCGTTTTTTTCAAATGATCAGTACGGTGAATGCGGGAAGTGACGGACTGATTTTTCTTCCTTACTTAACCGGAGAGCGGGCCCCGGTATGGGATGCCAAAAGCTGCGGCGTTTACTTTGGCCTGGGTATACAACATTCAGCAGCTCATATGATGAGAGCAGCTGTGGAAGGTGTTTGCTACGCCATACGGGAAACCATTCAGATGGTAGAAGAGATGGACAGGCAGCTACAACTTCTAAAAGTGAGCGGGGGCTTTACCCAGTCGCCTTATTGGTTACAAATGATTGCTGATGTAACGGGTAAAAGTTTGTGCACGATTCAAACGGAAGATGCATCGGCTGTGGGTGCAGCTTATATGGCGATGCAATCTTTGGGTTTGCTACCTCCGGGTGCCGATCATGGACCCGTCATCGAGCCGCAGGAGCTTTTAGCAGCTCACTACAACGAGGGATTTTCGATTTACCAACAATTGTACACTTCGCTGAAAAAACCAATGCACGAACTGCACCACTTTAATTCTTAATAAATGCCCCTACTCATTGTTTTGTTCGGAATCCTGGTGCTCGTTTTCCTGATTGTAAAAAAAGTGAATGCCATGCTCGCCCTGCTTGCGGTATCCGTCATGACCGGACTCCTGCTGCAGATGCCGGTGGTGAAAGTGATGGCTTCGATCAGCACTGGTATTGGCAATACACTCGGAAGCATTTTAATGGTGCTGGCGCTGGGCGCCATGCTTGGTAAGCTCATAGAACAAAGCGGTGTGGCTCAAAAGATCGTGCAGGTTTTAATTTCAGTTTTTCATTTGAAGAACATACAATGGGCTGTATTGATAACGGGGATCCTGGTGGGCATTCCACTGTTTTATAACGCAGGCTTTGTTGTACTCATTCCGCTGGTGTTTGCTATCGCGAGAACAACCGGCCTACCCCTGTTGTATATCGGTTTGCCCATGGCTGCTGCGCTTTCGGTTACCCATGGCTTTCTACCGCCTCATCCCGGGCCGCTGGCGCTGGCAGCCGTCTTCAAGGCCGACGTGGGGCTGACGCTTTTATATGGCTTGCTGCTAGGGATACCGATTGCCATCTCCGCAGGTATTGTTTTTCCACGCATCATTCTTAAGTTGCCCGCCGGTGCATTCACAACCGAGCCCGACCTGGACCTCACAAAAGGACCTTCTACCTTCAAATGCTTTCTTTTGGTACTGCTTCCTGTGCTGCTGATCGCTGCGGGAACCCTGGGCACTGTTTTGTTGCCAGCAAATTCTTTCTTTCTGTTTCTTCAGGATCCTACTATCGCGCTGCTCCTTTCTTTGATCACCTGCATTCTTGTGTTGAGACTACCTGTAGCATCAGCCATGAGTACCTGTATTGAAGGTGTACAA
>JBGTIL010000188.1:0-10986 GCA_041745695.1 Chitinophagaceae bacterium
GTCTTCCTGGTACAATGGTTTTTGTACAGGATGATTGCCAGGAATTGTGATCAGAGTGATCCCTTTTTTAGCTGGTCTACCGCATGGTGGGCTGCTCTTGCCGTAAGTGCCATAAAAGTCAGGGAAGGATTTTGTGTAGCAGTGGAGGTCATGCAGGCGCCGTCTGTTACAAATACGTTCGGGCAGGCATGCAATTGGTTCCAGCCATTTAACAGGGATGTTTTAGGGTCTTTGCCCATCCTTACCCCGCCTATCTCGTGGATGTCCAGTCCGGGCGCTTGCCTGCTGTCATTGAATGAAATATTTTTACAACCCGACTTTTCCAGCATCTCCTGTCCCTGCTCGAGAAAATCTTTCATTGACTTTTCATCGTTGTCGTCGTATCCGACTGAGGTGATCAATTGGGGAATGCCCCATTCATCTTTTTTATCTCCACTCAATCTTACATGATTGCTTTCTTTCGGAATAGTTTCACCCTGCATCATCATGCTTACGTACCAGCCTCCTGGTTCGCAGAGCGCGTCTTTATAAGCACCTCCTATGGTTGTACCCGCAATGTTCTGGTTGATCCCTGAGCGACCTGCTCCAAAGTGAACCGTGTAGCCCCGCAAAAAATCCATCTCCTGCCGGTGCACGTTACGGAAGTTAGGCATCATCGCCTGTGTGGGCCGCTTCCCGTAATAATAGGCGTCTTCGTGCCCTTCCATCTGAGCAAACAGGCTGCCTCTGTAGTTATGAAAGGCAATGAATTTTCCCAATAAACCACTGTCGTTACCCAGCCCGTTCGGAAATCTTTTTGATGTAGAGTTGAGCAGGATCAGGTTTGAATTGAGGCAGGCAGCATTCACGAAAATTACTTTCGCATAGTATTCTGAAGTAGCTTTTGTTTCTGCATCGATGATTCTCACACCGGTGGCCTTGTTCTGCTTTTCATCGAAGATGATCGAGTGTACCACTGAGTTGGGCCTCAGGGTGAGGTTGCCTGTTTTTTGTGCCCAGGGCAAGGTGGTTGAATTGGAACTGAAGTAGCCTCCGAAAGGACAGCCTCTTTCGCACAAGGTCCTTGCCTGGCACTGGGAACGACCCTGTTCCAGGTGGATAGGCTTCGGTTCGGTTAAGTGCGCACATCTACCCACAATCACATGGCGGTCTTTGTAGTGCGCCATTATTTTCTGTTGCATTTCCTTTTCAACACAGTTCAATTCCCAGGGTTTTAAGAACTCGCCATCAGGCAAAGTATCCAAGCCATCCATATTGCCGGAAATGCCTGCAAATTTTTCAACGTAACTGTACCAGGGAGCAATGTCTTTATACCTGATGGGCCAGTCAACGGCAAAACCGTCGCGGGCGGGACCCTCAAAATCGTAGCTGCTCCAGCGCTGGGTTTGTCTTGCCCAAAGTAATGACTTACCACCAACCTGGTAGGCGCGGATCCAGTCGAAAGGCTTTTCCTGGATGTATGGATGAGCTGCGTCCTTAACAAAAAAGTGTTCTGTTGTATCGTTGAAGGCATAGCACTTACCTACAACGGGGTTTGCCTTTTCCACGTCAAGGGTGAGCCTTCCCCTGTGGCTGAAGTCCCAGGGATTTTTAGTAGCAGTGGGATAGTCTTTCCCATGCACTACGTCGCGACCGCGTTCCAGTACCAATGTTTTTAATCCCAAATCGCAAAATTCTTTGGCTGCCCAACCGCCACTTATTCCAGAACCTATTACAATAGCGTCGAAGCTGTTTGCCTGGGTGCCGCTGGTATTAATATTGACTTTCGAAGTATCTGGAGGCATAGCCGCGTTATTTATTTGATAGATGAATACGTCCGAACATACAGGCTCTAATTGATGCACCGTGCCAGCCTGCAGATTGTCGCACCTGGTGATGAAAACCGTAAAATAAATGTACGCGTTTGCGCTTACACTCCAACACAAGGTTTAAATGTTAGTTCGCCACTAAAGCGGGGTTTAGCCATTAGGTATATGCGAAATTATTGCAAACTGAAAGAAAGCAAGCACGCGCACGATGTAGGCACTGGGGTCACAAGCTTACCTAGTTTTTGACACCCCCGGTGTTTTGCGCCGGGATGGCTAACAGGGGAATGTGACTGGTATAGGACATTCTCTTGGTCATGCTCGGATGAAACAGACCCTGGAGAAAGGTTCTCTTGTGAGTAACCATCGCCACCACGTCGATGTGTTGTTGTTCTATATAGTCTTCAATCGTTTCTTTAAAAAGATGTCCGCCGATGTGAAATGCCCGTATCGTGGTTCTGGGATATTTTGTCTCAAGATTCTGGCGGTAGTCGAGAATGGTTTGCGTTTGGTCTGCGGTTAGCTCACTTTCGTCTGAATAATCTTCGGTAAAGAAACCAATGTATACTGAGGCATTGAAGAGTTGTGCAAGCTGGAACAGGGCTGCAGTATTTTCTTCCTCTGCCTTAAAATGATTCACAACAAGCAATAGTTTTTTCGGGATTTTCCATTCACTAAGCGGCGGTACTATAAGCAGGGGCACGGTTGTTTTTCCAATCATGCTGGCACTGACACTTCCAAACAGCGTTTCATTCATCCCGGCTTTACCCAGGGTACCCATAATTGTGAGATCTGCATGGGTATCTTCGGTTACCTGGAGAATAGTCTCGTCAACCGAGCCTTCATATACTTTGGTGGTGACCATCACCTGCTCTGCATTTTCAATGCTTTCCTTGATCATAGACAGCTGTGCCCTGGCCTTGTCGGACTTTGCATCGTTGTAGGCGGTGTACATTGCCCGGTTACTTTTCATCTCTGTATCAAGCATCTCGGTACAGGCATGAATTAAAACGATCTCCGCTTTCGAGCCTTTGGCAATCTGCACGGCAAAGTCGAGGGCTTTGAGAGAACTGGGTGAGAAATCAGTAGGCACCAGGATCTTTTTCATTTTAATGTTTTTTTAGTGTAATAAAAGCTTTAAATGCTGGTTTTTGCCGACTGCAGTCATTCTATTAATGATTATCAAGATGGGCTGCACACAAGCTATCTGCAGCGTTTGCGGATGCCCCACAACGAAACCATGTGTGGCGCCACCCGTTCTTCTACAACTTTGACAACTATGTGAAGGGTACTGGCGGAATTGAAAGATGGACTTGTTTTTCGGTGTGCCTCATTGTTGTATCGGGGCCAGCTAAGTGCTTGAAGAAAACTAATCAAACCGAGGGTTTTATCTGCTGTGCATCATTTTAATGACATGGTGCCCGGGATAGTTTTGTGCGTCATCAGAGAACACAAAGTACACTACAAATAGCACTCCAGGAGATTTCTTCTGTTGCTGTCGGCTTTAAGAATTACCCCGACGCGTGCGCCTCGAGGATGGTTCTGAACGTGAGGTTGACCCGCGGGGCTCTTATCTTTTTTGCCGGAGGCAGCCTGTGGAGCCAGTGTTGCTGCGTTGCACCTTTCATCACCAGCAGGCTGCCATGTGCTAATGGAACACTCACTGTAACACCGGAGCCTTTGTGCCGGAAGCAAAACTTACGTTCCGCTCCAAAGCTCAAGGAAGCGATGGCGCCGTTCGGCTCCAGGTCTTTCTCTGCATCGCTATGCCAGGCCATGCCCTCATCGCCGCTATGGTATAAATTAAGAAGGCACGAATTGAACCGGTGGCCGGTCGTTCTCTCGGTTAGCGATTTTAATTGATCCAGTTCTAGCGTCCAGGGGAGTGCGCTTTTGGTGATGCGTGAGTAGGTATATTGATAAGGCTCGTCGCCATACCAGGCAACTTTTCTTTTTGTAATGATATGCTTTCCGAACATCATAGCTTCATCGTTTTTCCACTCGATGGTATGTAGCAGCTGGTCGAGGTAACGATCGCTTTCGGGTAGTTCCATAAGTCTCCCATAGTAATGAACAATCCCATCACCAGGAAGCAAATTCTCTATGGGTGCAATTGCATCTTCCATTTCTGCAAAATTGCAGCTTTCCTCCAAATAAGACTGGAGGGTTTTTAAGCCAGGGAAATGCCATTTAGGTCTGCCCTTTCATTGATTGGCGGTAGTTGAGCTAACAGCAATCCTTCGCAAGGCAGACACGATTTGATCTGCTTGCCGCGACCATAAAACTGCGTGGCACGTGGCGCATCAGGAAGAATCGATTCTGGTCAGATTATTTCACTCCAATTAGTTTTTAATTTTTATGGAGCAGCAATTCGTAGCACCACCTAATTGCCTACCTTAACGGTGCTCTTTTGGGTCACAACATGCAGGGGCCAGTAGCTAACATTTACAACCAACAGAAACTAAGATGATCATAGAGGCAAACGAAGTGCGGCTGGGCAACTGGTTAATAGAAATGCCAGACAAGTGGGTGCAGGTGCAGGATCTGATACAGACGGAATTTTCTTACCTGCTGAACGGTGTGGACCTGGAACTTTTTAGGCCTATCCCGATAACGCCCGCATTTTTACTAAAAGCAGGGTTCAATAAACAGAAGGATTGCTGGCACCGGGGTTCGTTTGTCATTCGGGATATCCTACAGGAACTTTTTTTTCATCCTAATGGCGCTATAACCGGGCAACATATAGAGCAAGTGCATGAATTGCAAAATCTTTACTACGCAATCACAAAAGAGGAATTGATCATTGAACATGAGTGAAGATTTATGCTGGTGATAAACCCGCGGGTTTGATAATAATTAAATGGCAAATAATGTACAGGGGTTTTAGTTTTTTGCTGTTCGGCATCCTTGCGATGCTCCCTGCCTGCCGACCAGCGCACACACTGGGCACAGTAAGTCGGCCAGTTAAAGCAAATGTTACCAGGCTTTTTAATGGAAAAAACCTGGATGGTTGGTACCGTTTTCTTGAGCACCGGGGTCGCGACAACGATCCAAAAAAAGTGTTCACTGTTGTTGATGGAATGATCCGGGTGTCGGGGGAGGAATGGGGCTGCATTACCACTAATGAGGAGTACAGCAATTACAGCCTGGTGTTCGAATTTAAGTGGGGCGACATAACCTATGCTCCGAGAATTAATAACGCGAAGGACAACGGCATTCTTTTACATTCGGTAGGCGAAGATGGCGGTTCCCAGGGAATCTGGATGCGCTCCATTGAGTGCCAGGTGATAGAAGGTGGCACCGGTGATTTTATAGTGGTAGGTGATGGAAGCCCCAAATTTTCTATAACCAGCACTGTTGCGCCCGAGAAACAAAATGGTTCGTACGTATTTCAACCAAAGGGCTTGCCGGCTACCATCAACAGTGGGCGTCTGAACTGGTATGGCAGGGATCCGGAATGGAAGGACATTAAAGGCTTCAGGGGGAGGAATGATGTTGAAAAGCCTGCGGGTGAATGGAACCGGGTAGAATGCATTGCAAAGGGCGATAAAATTTCGATCATTGTAAATGGTGTGCTGGTGAATGAAGCGGTTAATGTTACACCTGCCCGCGGACGGATACAAATTCAATCAGAGGGGGCAGAGACCTTTTTTCGAAAGTTTGAACTGACATCCATTGCCGATTGAAAAATTTAGATTTTTTGCCGCGAAGGCACGAAGCAATTTTTCAGCGTTCAACACATAGTCACAAAGGAACATAGAAAGAGGATTGAATCTATCCTTTGCGCTTCTTTCCGGCTTTCTGCCTTAGCGGCGCAAATTGTCCTCCGTGTTTCTCTGTGTAACTATGTCTCTGTGGTTCCTCCCTTCGCGCGCCTTTCCGCCTTGGTGTCTTAGCGGCGAAAACCACGGAGAATCACAGCGGATCTTATTTCAAGTAGCTGCGCATCGATAAGGAAAGGCAGCGTACGTACAGAGCAGGCGTGAAGCTCCATATACTAACTTATGCAAGTGTAACCAAACTAAAACTACAATCATGAAACACACTTCCTCCCCCGACTTTTCTGTGAACAAAGAGGCGCATTCTATCACAATAAAAAGGGAGTTCCGCGCCGACCTGCCCCAGGTATGGGATGCATTTACAAAGAAAGAGATCCTTGATCAATGGTGGGGACCTCGGCCCTGGAAGGCACGCACCAAAACAATGGACTTCAGAGAAGGTGGACGGTGGCATTATGCAATGGTAGGACCGGAGGGTGAAGAACACTGGGCTTTTGCAAAGTATACCTCTATCAAAGACAACAGTTTCTTTACAGCTGACGATGGGTTTTGCGACGCGGAGGGGACTCCGAATGCGGCCCTCCCTCAATCTGAGTGGCGCTGTATTTTTAAAGAGGTTCCGGATGGCACCCTTGTGCTTTTCCAGATCACGTTCAGTGATGCTGCGCAACTTGACGCTACTTTGCAGATGGGTTTTCAGGAAGGTCTGAAAGCAGCCATGGAAGGCTTGGATGAAATTTTTGCCGCATCATCAAAATCTATACATCATGAAGAAGGATAAGATCATTTACTGGACGGCTACTGTCCTTATCTTTTTGTTTGAAGGCGTGCTGCCTGCTTTTACTTCGCAAACCGAGATGGCGAAAGAGGGAATCAGGCACCTCGGTTATCCCGAATACTTCGGCACGGCACTGGTGGTGTTTAAAATATTAGGAGCCCTGGCGCTGGTAATTCCGAAAATTCCTGCAAGGGTCAAAGAGTGGGCTTATGCCGGATTTGCTTTCGACTTTATCTTTGCCACTATCAGCCATGCAGCTGTAGACGGCATTACGGGTCAGACCTTTTTCCCCCTCATCGTGCTTGCCATCCTGATGGTCTCGTATGTTTATTATCATAAGCTGCGTGCTGCTGAAGGTAGCCGTAGATAGAAGGCGTGCATACCAACCTGCTTTGCGATTAAAATAGTAATCAACGACTGTAAACCTGGTTTCGACGTTTGTTGCAGACGCAATAATTTTTCGCAAACCACGGTTAACCGAAATGGGATCGTATTAGTTTCCCCTTATTCCCCGTTCGTCATAAAACCTGTTTTCGAGGCAACCAGAACTACTCACTATGAAAGGAGCATTGATCGCCTTACTGATGGGAATTGTTTTACTTATTCTATTGTATTATAACTTAAGCATTTTCACAGGGAAAACAACAATAGATATTCGTTGGCACTATACCTACTTCGTGTTTAGCCACACTTCAATAATTATAATCATGCTGCTTTTCCTGGGAACTTTCTTTTCCATCGGAGGCCTCGTTGGAAGCTACTTCAAGAGCAGGCTATTTTGGATTTTGACGGCACTGTTTTTAGCACTCGACACCTTTTACATTGCGACATTATACTAGGCATTCACCAGCCCTGAATTTGCTGATCTCCCACAGAGTCATCCACCCTTCGAATGCTGCTAACACGGACTTTAGAGAAAAGCCGCTGAAGTACTATATTGTAACTGTAAAACATTTTCCACCTGAGGTGCAACCTGAAGGCTGTATATTTTCAAGGACGCTTTTTCTCCAACCTACACCCCGAAACCCGCAATCCAATGACAGTCTTTCCTGAATACAAGCAGACGATTGCATCGCTGGGCTTTTCAGTGTTGGAAGACATCTATTCGGTTTCCGAGATAGAAGCCCTGATTGAGTCTATTGAACTGACAGACCGCTCCAAGCCTGCTTTTCGCAAGAGCACTGATTTGTTTGCGATCCGGCAATTTCTGAAAGAAGTTCCTCAAACACTGCCTCTGATTTTTAACGCCCGCCTTCTGACTGTCATAAATCACATTTTTGGGGATGATTATTTTGTGGTTAAATCAATCTATTTCGATAAACCCGGAGGATCAAATTGGTTTGTTCCCTACCACCAGGACCTGACTATTTCAGTCGAGAACAAAGTAGAGGTCGAAGGCTATGGTCCCTGGACCGTCAAGCCAAACCAATATGCTGTGCAACCACCACTGCATATTTTGGAAAGCAGTTTCACTATCCGGATTCATTTAGACGATACGGATGGAAATAACGGTGCCTTGCGCGTACTGCCAGCTTCTCACTTAAACGGGATCGTAAGACCAGATAAAATCGACCGCCCTAAAGAAACTGAAGTAACCTGTAGCGCAAAAAAGGGCGCTATAATGCTCATGAAACCTCTTTTGCTTCATGCATCAAGCAGAACTACCAACGGAAAAAAGCGACGTGTGATACACATTGAGTTTAGCAACAAGAGCCTTCCTCACCCACTCAGATGGTCTGAGCTCCAGGAACGCGAAGCCGCAAATTAATATTGGTATTGCCTGATGCGCGCTGACAACCAGGGAGTGGACATTTAAAGGCCCTATGGCTCTAGAAAAGTCGGGTGGTTTGGGCTATAAGCTAAGTTGTACTAATTATTGCATATGTTTGAAGCAGCTAAATTCAGAAAATACTTGCCTACGACTGGTTATCACAAACAGTGTGTAAACAGACACAGAAAATAATTCTATAAAGTAATACGAATCACAACGCAATGAAAAATAAATTCAGCTTTATCCTGATGCTGCTATTGACCTTGGTAGCTTGCAAAAAAGACTGTCTTACCACTACAGAAGGTACTTTGAACGGTAAATGGAAACTGGTCAAATATCACAACTTAACGAATGGAACAAGTGAATCGGAACCATCCAATATTCCTAGTTCAATCATCATTGAGTTTTCAGACGATGGAACCAATGGGAAGATGAATGGGCACACCGTTATGAATTCAGTTGGCGGAGCGTATGAACTTTTACAGAATCACAAAATGAAAACATTAAGTTTTGGTGGGACGAAAGTTGCCGAGCCGAGCTGGGGTAGAAAGTTTTATGATGCCATTTATGCAGCGTCTTCCTACGAAAAACCAAGCGATAAGCTATATATTCACTTTAATTCTGATAGTGAGAAAATGGAATTCGATAAGCAGTAGCGATCAGCCACTAGCGAAACGCAGGTCTGAAACTTAAATATTAATAGAAATTGCAGGCAACTTTTTCATTTACTGCCATGCCGGCATGCGGATAACAATGAGCTTTTTGTTAGCTGTCCGCTTTTGGTGCACCATACGCAATGCGACTTATTTTTTGTGCTTATTCTGATCTTAAGCAATTGTATCTAAAATTCAGTTTTGCGCTGAACATGAAGCAACAGCACAGGAGTAAGCCCTGTTTGTCACTGGCAATATAATGGCAGTCTATAAGCAGCATATTCGTTTTTTCGCCATTTTCTTTCTTTTTACAGTAATTATAGGTGGCGCAAGGGTCTATTGGTTGCATAAGGCTTTGCCCTCGAAGGCAACGCTCCTTTATACTGAACTTATCGGGTCTGGTTTGTCGAGACAATACTATCCTGTCGTTTCTTACAAAACACAAAACGAGCAGGTTGCAGCCAGAGGAACCTCCAACTTGCCCATCAGTTCTCACCAGGCTGTCGATATTCTTTACAATCCAGACAACGTTCAGGAATTCAGGCTTAACACCACTTACTGGTTGTGGCATGACATCTGGAGTTGGTATCGGTTAATCCTCGTGGTGATTGTAATGTATTACGTCGCCCTTTTTGTTATACGGAAAAGCTCAACCAGCAGTACCAGGGATGTAATTGTTTCCAGGAACGAAGGCAGACCGAATAGCCATCGCAAGCGTTCCAACACTCACGCCCTTCTTTTTGGAAGCGTGGCAAAAGAAGATGCTCGCTTCATGAAAAAGACTAAGCGCCTTTCCAGGCGCGTCAAAGCACTTTTGCTTTTGCTGTTACCGATTACTGTATTCCTGGTTGGGCACATTTTCGACGTATCCATTGCTAAACAAGTCGGTATTATAATTTTCCTAAGCTTCATTGCCCTGGCACCTTTTAGCGGGTCTTCTGCTTATGATGATATATGAACACTGCACGCAGCTTTTGCTACGTCCAAAAAATACTGAGAGACGCCAACAAATGAAAATAATTTATATTTATTCTGCGGGATTTACGAACATTTGTTCCGCAGTGCCATTATAACTGGTTGGCACCAACATGTTTTTTCACCAATCGTCTTTATGCATAATTGTGTACGTCTTTAAAAATGTAAAAATGAAAAGAAGCAAATTTTTGATGGCGGTTATGACTTCTGTTCCTCTCGCTGCACTGGCTGACGCTAAACAAACACTGTCTCGAGAAGACAAGGGTTTTAAGGTAGGTGCCGGGGAAGGCAGAAAACATGGGCATATTCAGTTGAAGGGTGTTAATGCAAATGTTTTAGACCTGAAAGTTTCGGGCAAAGACACCAACGGTGAATTGGCCCTTTTCGAGCAAACCGGCTTATCGCCTAAAAGAGGAACGCCTTTACATATTCATCACAATCAGGATGAGATTTTTAATGTCATTGAAGGGGAATATCATTTTGTAGTAGGGAAAGAAAAATTTAAACTGACTGCCGGAGACACTATTTTTTTGCCTCGCAAAGTTCCACATGCCTGGACGCAGGTAAGTGAAAAAGCAAAGATGAACGTCATTGTTCAGCCCGCAGGGAAGCTGGAAGAATTTTTTGTAACGATGGCTGCGTTCAAAGGCGAGCCAACCAAAGAACAGATTGCGAGGATATTCTCCGATAACGGGATGCAAATCGTAGGACCACCGTTGAAGGTTGATTAGCTTAAACAATCGGCGAAATTTTTTGGAATTCATGGGTACGTCATCGCTTTCGCGCAACTTCAGTCTTAAGTGTTCCAACCTGCGGAACAGGTGCTTAAGCAACTATCAGCAACGACTGCAGGAAGTGAACGAAGCGGAGGGTCTCTAGTGCTGATACTTCCTGAAGCTGTTGCACCTTGGAAGCGAGAAACCGATAAGCCTGCCACTATGAACAACGACTAAGGGATCCAAGGCAAAGCAGAGCGAACGCGAAGGACCAGCAATATCACTGCTGCTACCGGGAGCGCTAGGCGGAGCGGGAAGCTTCAAAAATGACCTAAAGTAATTTCGAATTTTTACCATGCCAATTTACCCCCCAAGAAATGAACCTATTAAGAAAAAAGAGCAGCTTTCAAAACTTATTTTGTTATGGACACTTCAATTTATAGCGATTTGGAATCTTCCTCATATAAAAGAAAACAACGTTTGCACAGCAGCAATGTGATCACCGCAAG
>JBGTIL010000189.1:0-12897 GCA_041745695.1 Chitinophagaceae bacterium
CCGCTCCGATAAGCCTGGTCAATTTGGTGTTGCATACCCGCATTGCTGTAAACAATAACAGGCATCCGGCTTAAAAGGGGATCTTTTTTTATTGTCTCCAGGCACTGCATGCCAGACCCACCGGACATATTCATGTCAAGAAACAGAAGATCAGGGAGCATGTGTTTTGTAAATTCTAAAAGCCTGTCTCCATCGTGTAGGGTGGTCACCATGATGTGTGGGGCAAGGTTGTAAAGAATGGTTTTAAGAATATAACATTCCTCTACATCATCGTCAGCCATTACAACCTGGCTTACCTGTGGACTTAAAATCTTCATAGTTATTTTGTTGGCTTCAGAAAGGTGATGGTCTTCCGGCATTTGCAAGTTTCTCTTTGAAGCAGTCGTACACTATGTTCCGGAATGCAAATGCGCTACACCCGCAGAACGCAACTTAGTTAGTGAAGGTCCCTTTTTTTAAAAATGGAAGCCCGTCGATAACGACAGATAGCGGATTTTCATCGTTGAAGAGGGAAGTATTGTATACTCCTGCATCCGTAATGTGATTTTTTGTATCGACAAATAACGGGTAGCAGGAAAACCGGTAAGGATATTTTTCTCTTACTGTAAAGCCAGATGTATCATTGCAACCGTAGCTTGAACACGACTGTTTGCGCACTCCAGCTGCACGCGAAAGAAAGCGACAAAAAGTTTACTTACGTATTTTTTCATAAATGGAAATCGAACTGTACCAGGTGATTATCTTATGTGTGGCCGCATTTGCTGCCGGCTTTGTTGACGCCATTGTTGGAGGTGGTGGTTTAATTCAAACACCGGCAGCGCTTATTGTTTTGAACCTTCATCCGGTGTCTGCTGTGCTGGCAACAGTTAAGATCCCTTCATTTTTCGGAACATCGGTGGCTGCGGCGCAGTACATCACCAGGGTGTCTGTGCGTTGGAAACTCATGGCCCTGCTTTGTGCTGTTGCCTTCTGTTCTGCGTATGCAGGATCTCAGTTGTTACTCCTTGTAAGCAATGCATTCATGAAGCCTGTGTTACTCGTAGTGCTTTTGTTGGTTGCTGTGTATACCTACAGCAAAAAGAATTTCGGGCAGCAGGCAGCTCGGGAAAAATCAAAACACGAACACCTCTACGCTTTTTTAATCAGTATGATTGTTGGGTTTTATGACGGCTTCATCGGACCAGGGACAGGCAGCATTTTTATTTTGCTTTTCATCGCCATCCTTGGCTTCGACTTCCTTCATGCTTCCGCTTATGCCAAAATGGTGAACCTGTCGACTAACCTTGGTTCTATCCTGCTTTTTCTTATTACGGGAAGTATCATCTGGCCTGTGGCGCTGCCCATGGCGGCTTCCAACGCCTTAGGTGGCTTGCTTGGCGCCCGACTGGCTATCGTCAGGGGAAACGCATTTATCAGGGTATTCTTCCTGGTGATTGTTGTGCTAACCCTGCTTCGATTTGCTTACGACGTGTTTCTTAAATGAATGACCGGAGTATCTACTCGCCAGCCAGGTATCCTAACTGTTGCGTAATGTTCCTGTTCTTAATTATTTAATATCGCAGACACATTGCCGTTATATTGAAGTGGCAATTTTGTGCAGGAAAGTTACGACGCCGGCTGTGTCGCCACACCTGCGGTAGAAAACGTGGCGAGCGTACAGACTTCGGCACGCCCCATTCACTGATTTTACAACCCTGGAGAATTGCAATGAGTTCACCAATTACGCCTGAATTTACAGCCACGCGTGTCACCCTTCAATTACTGAATAATTACAGTACAAGATTGGAACTCAGTTACAGCCATAGTCAGAAAGCGGCGAGGGTGGGTTACGGTAAGCATCGCCGGTTGTTTTTTATTGAAAGTAATGGCACACACTATCCCCGGTATAATTTCAAAAACGAATACGGCTTGGAAGTAGGCTCGCTGCAATTTGATGGAAAGGAAAATGGTTCTCTTTGCATGCGTGAAACAAAACACGATTTCATCTACGAATATTCAACGATTGTATTATACAACGAAAGTGGCACAGAACGACGCATTACCTGCAACCTTAAAACTTTGCAGATGACTGCAGTTCATGATCCCTGCGAACTGGAGAATGTACATGCCTGTTTATTGTTTGCATTAGGTTGGTCTTTCGAAGTGCAGCAGCCGTAAATCAACGACCAAAAGCCGTAAAAATACTCCCGAATACTCTCGTACTTCTACTGATTTATGGCAGCACGGACCCATGTTCTTCAGCTATTTAGCTATGCTACAATTAAAATATGTGTTTTCTGGAAAGAAATTTGCCTTAGGTGGCCTGCAGAACAAAAAAAGCCACTTTATGAATCCAAAAATTCTTCTTGTAGACGACAATGAAGACCTTCTAATGATCACCCAGATCATTCTTAAAGGCCAGGGTTATGAAACATTTCTGGCAGTTACAATAGAAGAAGCCCAACGTAAAATAAAGATCCATCAGCCACAGTTACTCCTGCTGGATATATGCATTGGAGATGGGGACGGCCGCGTATTTTGCAACCAGTTGAAGGCTGACGCTGCTACAAGTAACATCCATGTGATTTTGATGTCGGGTGATGAGTGCAATGAAAATCACCGGGGCAACAGCGATGATTTTTTATCTAAGCCCTTTGATTTTAATGAGCTTGTTTTCAAGGTGCAGCAACAGATTATGAACACTGCGGTAGCCGAATAGGCTGCGTATTACCATAAAGAAAGGTTGCTTTACACTTGCAACAGCCCGTATTTGTGCCTGCCGTTCCTGCACTGGACTGGGTCACCTGCTGTCAGGTATGATTGCCCGTATAACACATTATTCTTAAAGCTTGGAAGGCTGCAACAAATTAATAAGCCACGGTTTGTGGTGTACAAGACATCTCGCCTCATGAAATCTCCTGGGCTAAACACTGTTTTAAGGACGGCAATGATGACCCAAGCCGCTTCCCAAATGAAGGCATCCACGCGTGCACTGTAGCGGCGGCAGCCGTTTGGCGACAAGGCAAGTTCTTTTATTATCTATCAAATGAGGATTATATTTGCGGGAACGACATGCTTGCCCAAAGGGTAGGCATTTTTTTATTCCAAAGCTAAATTTATGTGTGGCATTGTAGGCATATTTGATTTAAAGAAAGGTGCAGAAGAATTCAGGACGCAGGCCTTGAGCATGTCGCGCAAACAACGGCATCGCGGCCCCGACTGGTCGGGCATCGCCATGAACGAAAATGCCATTCTTGTGCACGAGCGGCTTGCTATCGTAGATCCTACATCAGGTAAACAACCCCTGTTCAGTGCAGATGGAAAACTGGCCCTTGCGGTCAATGGAGAAATCTATAATCATAAGGAACTTCGCAAAAACCTGGAACAACCTTATGAGTTCCTCACCCATTCTGATTGTGAAATTATATTGGCGCTTTACCGTCAGAAAGGCGTTGATTTTTTAGAAGACCTCAACGGAATATATGCGTTTGCTCTATATGATATTGAACAGGATGCTTACCTCATTGGGCGCGACCATATGGGTATCATTCCATTGTACATGGGATGGGACGAATGGGGCAATTTTTATGTAGCTTCAGAATTGAAATGTTTGGTTGGCGTGTGCAATAAAATACAGGAATTTTTGCCTGGGCATTACCTATGGAGTAAGGACGGCGAGTTGAAGAAATGGTACCAGCGCGAATGGATTTCATACGACGCAGTAAAAGACAACACTTCCGACATTGCCGATCTCAAAAGAGCATTTGAAGATGCAGTGCACCGCCAGCTTATGAGCGATGTACCCTATGGTGTGCTCTTGTCGGGCGGCCTCGATTCATCCATCGTATCGGCCATTGCTAAAAAATACAGTGCCCGGCGGATTGAGTCTGAAGACCTGAAAGAAGCCTGGTGGCCACAGTTGCACTCCTTTGCTGTGGGTTTGAAAGAGTCGCCTGATCTTATTGCTGCCCGTAAAGTTGCCGACCACATTGGTACCGTGCATCACGAGGTAAATTTCACTATCGAGGAAGGTCTGGATGCCCTGCGCGATGTGATCTACCATATAGAAACCTACGACGTTACTACTATTCGTGCCTCAACACCCATGTACCTGCTCGCCCGTGTAATTAAATCGATGGGTGTGAAAATGGTGCTCAGTGGCGAAGGGGCTGACGAATTGTTCGGCGGCTATCTCTACTTTCACAAAGCGCCTAATGCCCGGGAGTTTCATGAAGAAACGGTTCGTAAACTAAGCAAGCTGCACCTGTACGATTGCCTCAGGGCAAATAAGTCTCTTGCTGCCTGGGGCGTTGAAGGGCGTGTGCCCTTCCTTGACAAAGAGTTTATGGATGTGGCGATGCGCCTCAATCCTTCAGACAAAATGAGCGGCAACGGCAAAATAGAAAAGCATATTCTGCGCAAGGCGTTTGAAGACTACCTGCCGCACGAAATCGCCTGGAGACAAAAAGAGCAATTCTCCGATGGAGTTGGCTATAGCTGGATTGATACCTTAAAGAAAATAACCGGTGAAAAAGTAAGTGATGAGCAGATAAAAAACGCTGCGTTCCGGTTTCCAATAAACACCCCACGTTCGAAGGAAGAGTATTATTACCGCTCAATTTTCAGTGAGCTTTTCCCTGGCGACGAGGCTGCAAAATGTGTTCCGTCGGAGCCCTCAGTGGCCTGCAGCACTGCCATCGCACTGGAATGGGATGCCGCGTTTAAGAATGCGCAGGATCCTTCTGGCCGGTCGGTAAAAAGCGTGCATGAACAGGCCTATTGATGGCGGCATTCCTGGCAGACAAATCTCCATTGCGCCAGTGAATCCGGCAGCTGCAACCTGATTCGTTTGTTTGTAGCAACTACACGTCAAAGAACACCAAACAAATACTAACCAGTACAGCCTTGTAAAGGAATGCCTTAGGTATTCAAAAATACCAGGCAACAGTACGCGCTTATAATTGCGTGCTGCTATTAGAAAGCCATATTTTACAGATGGCTTCTGTGCAAGCAAGACCGAAAACAAGTTTGTCGCTTCTTTTCAGGCATTCGGGTGTTACTAATAAGAGTCACCAGGATTCGTTGCCAGCGCAAAAGAAAAGTTTCACCAAATACGTCCATTACGGGCACAGCTATTAAATTTGTCGCATGCAGGTAATGATCGATGCAGTAGCCGAGTTGTATAAAACGTGGTGTGGTAGTGCGCCACAGCAGGTAGATGTGTTGCCCCAGTCGGGTAGCGACAGGCGGTATTTCAGGCTGCACAGCGAAAACTGCAAATCGGTCATTGCTACCCTGGGCATCAATGTGCCCGAGAACGAAGCATTCATTTACTTCTCAGATCACTTTAAAAATAAAGGACTCCATGTACCCGAGGTGCTGGCTGTGAGCGAGGATAAAACCATCTACCTGCAGAACGATCTTGGTGATGTGTCTTTGCTCAGCGTGCTGGAAGAAAAAGGGTATAGTGAAGAAACGTACCAGTTGTTCCGCGAAAGCCTGCACCAGCTCGCGCGGGTACAAGTGCTTGGCGACGACAGTCTTAATTACGATCGCTGTCTGACCAATAAGGAATTCGGGAGACAGGCTATCATGGCCGATCTTCTTTATTTCAAATATTATTTTTTGGATGGACTCAGGAAGCCTTACGACAAGCAAAAGTTGATCGATGATTTTGAAGCACTGAGCAGCTACCTGACTTTCACCGAATTCAAATTTTTTATGTTCCGCGATTTCCAGAGCAGGAATATTCAGATAATGGATGAGCAGGTTTATTTTATCGACTACCAGGGTGGCATGAAGGGGGCTCCGCAATACGATGTGGCCAGTGCTATCTGGCAGGCACGTGCTAACCTCCCCGACGAGTGGAAGGCCAACCTTCTGGAAGACTACATGAATTCATTTGAAAGCATCATCGGTCAGCCCCTCGACAGGGCTGTTTTCGCCAGCCAGTATAATGGTTATGTTTTGATACGCCTGCTGCAGGTGCTGGGTGCATACGGATTCAGAGGACTCTTTGAGAGAAAAGCACAGTTTCTCACTTCCATACCATTGGCGCTAAAAAATCTCCGCTGGTTTATCGACAATAACAGCCTCGGTATTTCGGTCCCTGAGTTTAAGCGTGTGCTCGACCTGTGCGTGGAAGAGGAGGTTATACAGCGGTTTACTCCAGTGCAGGCAGATGAAAATACTCCCCTGGTTGTAAATATTTCCAGTTTCTCTTATCGCAGGGGCATACCTGCCGACACCTCGGGTAACGGGGGAGGGTATGTTTTCGATGTGAGAGGAATAGACAACCCTGGCCGGCACGATGAATACAAAACAATTCACGGCCGGGACAAGCCGGTGATAGAATACCTCGAACGGCAGACAAGAATGCAGGATTACCTAAACTCGGTTTTTGACATTGTTGATATCAGCGTTGAAGAATACATCAAGCGTGGGTTTACTTTCCTGTCGGTTAGTTTCGGTTGTACCGGTGGACAACACCGTAGTGTATATGCTGCCGATGCGCTCGCAAAGCATCTGAAAAGCAAGTACAAGGTGAAAATAGAATTGCTACACACGGTGCAGGAGGAGAAGGGCTGGAAAAATCCACTGGTAGCCGTTTAAGTATCGGGCCCCATGGCTAATTGCCAATGTATCGGCTTATTTTTTGAATATCAATACTCAGTTGCCTCACGTAGATCAGCTGTTCTTTTAGCAGGAGGTCATCCGCGGAACTGCTTCCTGCCTGGTTCATGGCTGGTTGCTGCGTTACAACCTCGCTGCTGCTACCTACAGTGGTAAGTGCTGTTTGCAACGCGATGATGGCATCCACAACCGGTTGGATCACTTCATCGGGGTAACGCCTGCTGTCCTTCGATCTGAGCGCCGAAGCCACCCCGGCAATGTTCGACAAAAGAAGGTGATTGAGCACTACAAACTGGTGTAACAGCTTTGTATTCTTTCTTTTGCTTTTAGGTTCCGAAAGCATGCGCTGCAGCGTGGCTGAAACATTTGCAGACTGAACATATACTTCTTTCCTCACCAGTTTATAATCGGTTACTGGCAAACGACTACCCCGCAGATCGTTATAAATGGCTTGCATATATCGCAGGTTCGCGCGCAGAATTTCGCCTAAGGCAACAGGCAATTGATCTCCCTCCCACTTCGGCAAAAAAAGATAGCTGGCTGCAAAGGCAATCAGGCAGCCTGTAACGGTGTCTATTATGCGCTCTTGCACAATGCTGATATAACCAAGTCCTAAAAAGTGAAACAGGATGAGCACCAGGGGGGTTACGCAGCTCACCATCACGAGGTAATTTACCCTGAGAAAGCTGTAGGTGCCGAGCATAAAGAACACCAGCAGGCAAAACAGGGCAACACCGTTATGCACAAAAAGGAGCAGGAGCACGCCTGCCAGCCCGCCGCAAAGAGTACCTATGACGCGTTGTACATTTCGCTGTTTGGTAAGACTGAAAGCAGGTTTCATGATAAAGGCTATAGTAAGCAGAATCCAATAGCTGTGCTGTCCGAACAAAAGGGTTTTCGACATAATAAATCCAATACCACACACGAGTGCTGTACGCAGCGCATGTCTGAACAGCGGCGATTGAACACTAATGTTATCCATCAAAAGACTTACACTAAAATTTTGGTGGTCTACAAACCGATGATGCTCTGTTCGGGATATTTTTTCAGAAAGCGGCAACTCACCTTCGCCAGAAAGCATTTGCAACCGGTTGGTTCGCTTCACCAGCCGGCGCAGGTTTACTGCTATCTTTTTTAGAACAAAGGCGCCCGTTGCGCTCTGGGCGGGCTGGGCCGCTTCTATCCCTGCCTGGAGAACAGTTAGGTTTTCAGTCAGATTATACTGCTGCGCGAAGGTTTTGTTTGCTTGTATGGCCCTGCCTATGCCATCCAGCTCTTCCGCCAGTTTCATTACAAAGGCAGATACTTCGTCCAGCAATCCTGTGCTGCCGTATCGTTCGCGGATAATATTGTAGTCGTAATAAGTGGCAGTAATTTCTTCAAACAGGTCTACCGACTCTATAAAACTGGCAATCAGGAATCGGGCACGCTGGTTTGTTTCTTCAACGATCTCAGGCGTTTTGAAAAGAATTTCGCGTACGGTATCTTGTTTTTCGTTCACGATTATCTGTTGTGCTACAAGATTCCGGTAGCCTTCTTCGAGATCGGAGGTGGTGTTATAAAAAATTGCTTTGATACGCAGAAATGTGGCCATCTCCCGAATGCAGTCTCCCAGCAGGCTGTGTGGTAGGCGATAAGGCCGCAGCGTGAAAAAAAACAGGCTTACACAAGTATACCAGACACCACCACCGGTAACCAGAAGGGCATTGATCAATACACCGGCGGGTGTCAGTGTTTTATCCATGTTGAGGATCAGTACCACCAGGCCGGCACTGCCTATGGCTGCAGCACGCAGTCCGTAGATGTTAAACATCGAGAACAGGAAGGCAAGCACAACAATCTCCAATCCCAGAGCGTATACATTCATCTGTGCGAAGCCTGTGATTACGGTAGTAATAAACAGTACGATTATACAGTAAAGCATACCATTACGACGGTGTGTAATAGGCCCGGGGGCATCTGTCAAACTCACGCACAACGCTCCCAATGACAGCGCCAGCCCGGTTTCAAGGCTGTTGCCGTAATCCATTAGGAGAGCCGGGAGCAGGATGGCAAACGTGATGCGCAAGCCTTCTGAAAAGTGCTGACCGGTTAGAAAATAGCCTGTTTCCGTTAAAATCTTTTTCATTTATCACTCATAAATCTAGCGTAAGCGCAGGTCAAAAACCGAGGCAGAGTTTGCGGTTTTGTTCTTGTGTAGAACCGATGCAGCAGATGGCAACATGCATGCCCTATCGTATCATTACTACATGGAAATAAGAGCATACCATTAAATTAAGGAGTGGCAGTAGTTAAGAGTTATTTATTTTTTTATATACCGTAAAATTATTTTTATCAAAAAAAAGATTCGTTCAGTCGTAAAGTTAATTTGTATGTACTCCCTGCAAATCCATAACCATGGCGGATTGAGTAGGGGTGTGCTGAAACACAGGCCCGCTTGTTATGTCATTTTTTAATGCAGGCATTACTCAGTTTTTTTGTCAGAATATCACTTTATAGTATCATAATTTTTTTTTACGTTTTGGATAACTTACCGTTCCTTAGTAATTTGGCCGATTATTACACATATTATGAAAGGGAAGAATACAAAAGAAGAAATGATTATCGATGTTAATCAGCTTAAAAAAGCAGCCATAGTTTTGAGGGCAATCAATCACAAACTGCGGTTGCAAATTTTAAAATTGATTCACACAAAGCAACAGATCATCGTTTCGGATATCTACTCGAAATTACGTCTCGAGCAGTCTGTTACCTCCCAGCACCTTGCGATCCTCCGCAGGGCAGGTTTTGTAGACACTGAACGCGACGGTAAGCGTATCTATTATTCTGTAAACTATCAGCGTCTGCAGGAAGTAGGAATGTTTGCTTCAAAACTTCTGGGTGAAACCGAAACCAGGAAGAAAGCTGTTGCCTAAGCAGGTTTCTTCATTGCTTCCGCCAGTAAAAGTTGAGCACTTCCTTATGCAGGTGCCCAACATTTCTGTTTTGCACTCTCTCCGGGTGAATTCCAATCTCTTCGAAGTTTTTGCGCTGGTGCTGCACACTCTACGTCAGGTTGATTGCAAGTCTGCAGGATTTTTCCCTACAATCTGTTGTTTTTTTCAACTTTTTCCTTACTTCGCGGTTATAACATAGCCTTTTAACGTATCCGGTTAAGAATTTAGATGTCGTCGATAAGTTACGGTATGGTATTTTGTATCTTGTATGTCGCTTACAGGAATCCGTATTTTAATGAATTAACGTAGCACTATATGGTATCAACAGTAGAGAAGATCAATAGGAAGGCGCATTCAGCGGCAAAAATTACTTTCAATAACAACAATAGCTTTTTCTTTAAGTCTTTAAAAAAATCAGTTGATGATTATTTTAAAACGACCGGTATTAAATCAACAGGTAATTGGAAGCTATACCATAAAGCATTGGTATTAATACCTGCAGCTATCACTCTTTATGTTTTACTTCTCGGCTTCTCCGATCAGATGGGTGTAGCGCTCAGCCTGGTGCTGTGCGGCGTTCTGGGTCTCGTAATTTCAGCTATTGGGTTTAATATTATGCACGATTCCTGTCATGGTGCCTACTCCAGCAAAAAATGGGTGAATACGCTACTGGGCTTTTCATTAAATGCTATCGGTGGTAACGCCTTCTTTTGGAAGCAAAAGCATAATATCCTGCATCATACTTATACCAACATTCAGGGCGTGGATGATGATATTGCCCAGAGTAAATTGCTAAGACAGAGTCCTACTCAGGATTGGATGCCTATTCATCAGTATCAGCATTTTTACCTTCCAATTGCCTATAGCCTTACCATTTTTATGTGGGCGTGGGTACGAGACTTTGAAAAATACTTCACTAAAAAAATCCATAATACCCAGCTTCAGCCAATGGAACCAAGAGAGCATTGGATCTTTTGGATCAGCAAAATTCTTTACGCTGTTTTCTATGTGGCTATTCCAATCTACTTCGTCGGCTTTCTGCCGTGGGTAATTGGTTACGTAACCATGGGTCTCATACTGAGCATGTTTATAGCATTTGTTTTTCAACTCGCACATGCAGTAGAAGGTCCTGAATTTTCAGCAGCCGGTCTGGAAGACAAAGTGATTGAAACGGAGTGGGCTATTCACCAGATCAAGACCACTGCCAACTTCGCCCCCCAAAATAAATTTGTGAACTGGATGGTAGGAGGCTTGAATTTTCAGGTTGAGCATCACCTGTTCCCCAGAATCAGCCATGTGCACTATCCACAGATCAGCAAAATTGTAGAAGCACACTGCAAGCAGTTTGGGCTGCCTTATCACTCTTTTCCTACAGTAACCCAAGCCCTGCATTCCCACTTCCGTACGATGAAACAGTTTGGGCAGAAAGATTTTGTACCGGATTATGCTCGTTAAACCTCCAGGAAATACTTATTGAGTACGCTGCGATGATCGAAGCCGCAGTTCGTTCCGTAGCTGTAAGTCGATTCGACTGTTCGAAGGATGCCTACAGATACTTCCCTTTGCACGAAACAAATTTCGTAGTGAACCCGGGTGGAGGGCAACCGGCAGACTGGACAAAAAAAAGCGGGCTACAAAGCCCGCAGATTGTTAGTTGTGGTTGCGCCGGCGCAAAAAAACAGTTTTGGTTGTGGTTTCAGTTAGTTATTTTCGAAAGGATCTGGATGGTTGTTGATCTGTTTCAACTGGACACGTCAAAGATAACATTGCCGCCATCCGCTTGAAAGTCTATATCGATGAAACAGGCAAAACAAACGGTAGCCCGGTTCAGGAAGATCGTTTAATAATGGTTCAGGATCCCGTTTGCAGCTCAATCATTTATTTTACCTTCAAAATTGCCTTAACCTGTTGTGTTGGGCCATTTTGCAAACGAGCATAATAGACGCCCGCGGGCAGGTCATAGCCATTAAAGGCAACGGTGAATGTACCCCCGGTACCGTAGTCATTTTCCAAAACGGTTTTCAGCATCTTTCCTGTGCTGTCTATGATTTGAATGAGGGTGTGTCCGCCCCGCGTTTTAAACTTGATGGTGGTCGTTTGTACAAAGGGATTTGGGTAGGCGGAGATAAGGCTCTCTCCTTCCACCTCAGGTGGCTTTAACGAGCACACGGAATTATTAACCACATCCAAAGACTGAAAGTTTTTAAGCAATATTGTCTGAAGATCATTCTGAGGTACACAAAACCATTTTTCCAGCACTGAGGCATATACACTCCTGAAGTCGTACTGGAACGGAATGTTATCATTTACAGACGCACTCGACGGAATCACCGGGTTGGTACCGAGCACTACATTGTTTACTTTTTTTCCGAAGAGAAATAAAGGCGCCGCTGCACCATGATCTGTACCGGCGCTGCCATTAGATTTGATACGTCTGCCGAACTCGGAATAGGTCATGCCCAGCACCCGCTGGTCAATTCCCAGGGATTGAACATCGTCCATGAAAGCCTTAATGGCGGCAGACACATTGCGTAATAGCGTTGCGTGGGTTCCGGTAGCGGTATCTCCGGCTACCACCTGCGAGGCGTGGGTATCGAAGCCTCCATAGCTTACCATATAAATGCGTGTGCGCAGACCTCCCTTCACCAGCCTGGCAACAATTTTTAATTGATCTGCAAGGGAGTTATTGGCCGGGTAAGCCAGCTGCTGTGGCACTGCCTCGGCAGCGGTTTTGATACGGGCTGCATACTTATTGGTTTGTTGAGCAATCCGCCTTATGTAGGAAAGTTCGTAGCCCATGTAGTTGTTAGGAGCCGCATCTTCAATACCATTTACCAGGTTATAAAAACTGGTAGGATCGGTGATACTCATGCCCATGTTTACCACCGGCCCCTGGCAGGTAAGAGAGGTCACCGACCCAATTTGAATGGCAAGCGGGTCGGGCATAGAAGCGCTTGGATAGTTTGTTGGATAGTTAGCGTATTCATTGCTCAGATAGCGCCCTGCCCATCCCGAATTCACGTTTACCGTAGCATCTGAGCCACTCATCCAGATGTCGGTTGCGCGGAAGTGCGAAAAATTGGGCGAGGGGTATCCAACAGACTGGATGATCGCTAATTTATTTTCATTAAACAGTGTTTGCATGCCCGTCATGGAAGGGTGTAGCCCGGTGCCTGCGTAGCCGTTTAATTTAAGCACCTTATTTTCAGCGATTGCGATATTAGGGCGGGCATTGTAATAGCTGCTGTAGTTAGACAGCGGAACCACCATGTTCAACCCATCGTTACCTCCATTTAATTGCACAATCACCAACACCCTGTCTGTATCGAAAGATGGCTCCAGGAGGCGC
>JBGTIL010000190.1:0-2644 GCA_041745695.1 Chitinophagaceae bacterium
ATTTTAGAGTTGGTGGCGAATTGAAATTTACCACATTGATGGCGCGGCTGGGAGCGGCTTACTATGGCAATCCTTACAAGAACATCCGTGGTGAGAAAGGCAGCAAACTCAATTTATCGGGTGGACTGGGATACAGGAACAGGGGATTCTTTGTAGACCTGACTTATGTGCACAGCATGAATAAAGAAGTGCTGTTCCCTTACCGTTTGCAAAATGGATTCTCTCCAAGAGCCGACATTAGAACACAGGCCGGTAATGTGTTGCTGACGTTTGGTGTGAAGATCTAGATGCAAGTACATAGATATAAAAAGAGAGGAGCTTGTGTAAGGCTCCTCTCT
Organism: Chitinophagaceae bacterium; assembly: GCA_041745695.1. Classification (GTDB taxonomy): domain Bacteria; phylum Bacteroidota; class Bacteroidia; order Chitinophagales; family Chitinophagaceae; genus Flavisolibacter. Next base: position 339 of record JBGTIL010000190.1, read on the forward strand.
TTTTTGTTGCAGTTTATTGTTTATTAAGCGTAATGGTAATGGTGATGCTGGTACCTGTTCTGATGTCAGTATCGGTATCTCCTACTTTTAAAACGCTGCCGTCGAAACTCAGGAGGTTGAGCTCGGAGCCGTCGAGGGTAATCACCGTGTTGTTGCTGGACAGCGACCAGGTGCCTGTTTTTTCGCCGGGAGGGTCGCACTTCTCTCCTTCGTCAGAATAAAGGAAGACACCGTTGGCACTGAGGGTGATCTTATCATCCTTCTGGCAATTGGTATACATGGGATAGTCCTGCTCAGGGCTGCCGGCGGCTTTGTAGGTCACAGAACCAAAAGCGTACTTTCCAGCAAGCGATTCATTAGAAATGGCAACAGATTTATTTTCGTCGCTGCCCTTGGTGCAGGCGGTGAAGCTTAATGCGAATAGCGTCGCTGCAATGATTGTTTTGGTCATAGGATTCAGGTATTAGTGGATTTAACGAGAGCGAAAACTAATAATTCTTTGTGAAAGTTGCAAGCAGGCGGTGCGGATTATTTTTACGGCGTTGATCAAGATGAAGCAAAACGCGTCCGCTTCTGCCCATCATCAAATTGGTGTGAAACAGTAATTTCTAGCGGGGCACAGTTGTCTGCAGGAGATTGTCAATATGCTGAAAGATGCCCTGCCGGTCGTCGGGTGAGAATGCCGTGTAGCGCGGATCTTTCCGAAACCAGGTGAGCTGTCGTTTGGCGTATTGCCGGGTGTGCAACTGGATGGCTTCAGTGGCTTGCGAAAGCGTTGTGTTGCCGTTAAAGTAATCAAACAGTTCCTGGTAGCCGACGGTATGCAACGGCTGCAGTTGTTGAAAAGGAATCAGTGAACGCACTTCGGCCTCGAGGCCCTGTTGCATCATGTCGTTTACGCGCTGTGTGATGTTGTGGTGCAGGCGCGGCAGCGGAAGTTGCAGGAACAGCGGAATGATGTGAAAGGGTCGTGACTTTGGTGCCCGCTGCCGAAAGCTTTCGATAGATGCACCGGTGGCGCGAAAAACCGCGAGTGCCCTGAGCAGGCGGTGCGGGTTCTGCACTTCAGCCTTGTTGTAAAATCCGGGATCTGCCGCAGCCACTTGTTGCTGCAACCAGGGAAGCCCGAAGCGGTTGTATTCCTGTGCCAGTTCTTCGGTTATGGAAGGGGGCACGGCTGGTATTGGGTCCAGTCCGTCTGTGAAGGCCCTGATGTATAAACCGGTGCCACCCACCATTACAACGATGTTGTGATGCTGAAAAAGCGCTGACGCTTTTTCGATGGCGAACTGTTCGAAGCTGGCTGCCGTAACCCGGTCGTGGATGGAATGCGAAGCGTTGAAGTGGTGGGGTACGGTTTGGAGTTCGGGGACAGAAGGCCGCGCTACACCGATGTTGAGTTCCTGGTAACACTGGCGGCTGTCGGCAGAGATTATCTCGGTGCGATAATGAAGGGCAAGTTCAATGGCGAGACTTGTTTTACCAACAGCTGTTGGACCGGCTACAATGATAACCGTTTTTGCATGCGGTGTCACGTTGTGTACACTGCTGCCCGGCAGCGATCACCCGGTAAAGTATAAACCATGGTCAGAATTCTTCGTTGTCTGTTGCGGCTTCTTCGGAGCTGCCTTCTTCGGTGCTGGCAAAATCATCGCCAACGCCTTCCTCGCCTTCAGTGCCAAAACCTTCAGTGCCTTTAGTAAGATCGTACTTTTCCTCTACATCGGCAAAACGCTCACCCAGCAGGCTTTTGGTGCCGTACTGACTTGGTGCAATACCTTCTGTACGTACCAGTGTGGGATAGGTGATCTTTGGATTTTCTTCCTTGCTTACGTTGATCAGTTCTACCATAAAGCTCCAGCCCTTTTTGAAGTCGTAGCTGTATACAAATTTCTGGTTGGGGTCGCGGATCTCGGAGCCCACTGCCGTATCCTTCATTACCAAAGGCGGTACTTTGTAGGTTTTTGGGTAGGTCTCTAGAGAGATTTCTCTTCCGCGCTGCCAGGTATCATTGCTGCGAAAAAAAGTGGCTTCGTGCTTGGAGTCAAAATCAAAAGCCTTGAGTATGATCTCATGAAGATTGAAAAAAGTTTGCGTATGCCTGATCGCCACATCACGGTAAACACTATCATCTTCCTCGAGGTAAATTCTGAATTTTAGGATTGCCATGTATGCGCTTTACGAACAAGAATAGACCCAAAAATAATGAAATGAAAGTTACTTTACGGGCTGCAGTTGCAGCTCCGCCCCTTTGATGAGCATATACTGGTAGGCGGCATCATAATTATTCTGGATAACGCCATCGA
>JBGTIL010000191.1:0-3052 GCA_041745695.1 Chitinophagaceae bacterium
TCTCGGAGAGACAGCCGTCTCCCATCAGGCCACCGAGGATGACCTGCCACTGGAAGGCGGACAGGCGGTGGGGCACCGCCTGCATGACCCGATCGCCGACGCGGAGCTCGCCCGCCTCACGCCAGCCGCCAGCCGTGCGGATCTTGTGATTGGGGGTACAGCCGAACTGCGAACGACCGTTGTCGCCTCCCCTGGCCACGGTGAACTGCAGGAACTCTTCAGTGCGGCCGTTGTCGAACCAGTTGACGATCTTCCGGGGAACGACCGCATCGAGCTCGGGGTCGTAGGACAGCACCTCCACGGGCATGCGCTGGTTGACGATCTTGCCGATCTTCTCCTGGCTGCCGTCGGCCAGGGTGACCCGGGTCGAGTAGCTGAAGCAGCCGTAGATCACACCGATCTTTTCCCGTAGCTGGTTGATAAAGATGCAGATCGTTCCGGTTTTAGAAATGGTAGCAGTGAGCTTTCTTAATGCCTGTGACATCAGGCGTGCATGCAAACCCATTTTTGAATCTCCCATTTCCCCCTCCAGTTCACTTTTGGGTACGAGAGCCGCAACAGAATCTATCACTACCACGTCCAATGCGCCGGAAAGGATCAGACGGTCTGCAATTTCCAGTGCCTGTTCTCCATAATCCGGTTGCGATATGAGGAGATTATCAATATCAACACCCAGTTTTTGAGCATACGCGCTGTCAAAGGCGTGCTCAGCATCAATAAACGCACACATGCCTCCCTTCTTCTGGGCCTCGGCAATAACATGCGTAGCAATTGTTGTTTTGCCGGAGCTCTCTGGTCCATATATTTCTACCACCCGACCTTTTGGCAAACCTCCGATCCCCAGGGCTGAATCGAGTCCGATAGAGCCTGTTGAAATCACCTCCTGGGTTTGCTCTCCCTTTTCATTCATCATCATCACACTCCCTTTGCCAAAATCTTTATCGATCTTGTCCATGGTGAGTTTTAGAGCCTTTAATTTGTCGCTATTTGACATGTGTATATGGTTTAGGAAGTTTGAAGACCGGGATGTACAACCGGTTTTAACCAGCTGCCGGCACTGAAAATTAAATACTGCGCAAAGCTAATGATTTTAGCAAAATTCACCTGAAAAAATAACTCGTTCAGACACTTATCATCAGTTAAACTAACCTGTGCGAGCCTGTTCCTTTTCCGCAGCACGAACCGAGGAATAAGCGTGTGAGACTTATCCAACAAAGCGCTGTCAGCCACCCCAAATTTAAATGAATGTGCTACTCTTGAATCAGAAAAAACACAGCGGTTCGAATAATTTTCCTGCTTGCAGTGTAAGGTGCTCTCAGGCTCGCTTCGAAAACGGGTGCTGCTGACAGCAATATCAACTCCAGATAACTCTGATTATATTTGGTATCAAATTGCAGGTAATGAAAAGTTCTTTTGTCTTTATCTTTTTGCTGGCTGTTTATGCCACTTCGGCCCAGGAAGCTTCTGTGATAACACCGGCTGCCAAAGGAGTGGTGTATGGAACAGCACCCTCAGAAAAAGGAGAGGTTGTAAACCTGACCAACCTTCCGTCGAAGATGACGGACGGTGCCTTTGAAGGAAAGGTCACAGGGAAGGTGAAAGAAGTATGCAAAGCCATGGGTTGCTGGATCAAGCTGCAGAAAGAAGACGGGACAACTTTGATGGTGAAAGCGAAAGACCATTCTTTCTTCATGCCTGAAAACCTCACCGGCAAAACGGTTGTGATAGATGGAACGGCTTCAATGCAAAGTGTTTCCGAGGAAAAGCGCAAACATTATGCTGAGGACGGAGGAAGCACAAAAGAAGAGATCAAAAAAATTAAAGGATCGGAGAAGGAAATTCAGTTTGTTGCCAGCGGAGTAAAGGTGATTGATTAACCAACTATTTTAAATAAACATTTTACTTTCTTAAAAGCTCTCCTTACCTGCCAGCTCAGTTACTACAACCAAAACATGTATACTCCAAAAACACTGCTGCTACTCGCAGTTTTTATTCCCTGTCTTGCCTGCGAAAAATCGCCTCCTGCCACAAGTAGCTTTCCTTTCGCTTCCTCACCTGCTGTTACGGGCATAGCACCGAAAGTTGCTGATGAAGTTTCTGGTATTGCCGACAGTAAACGCAACAGCGGCGCCCTATGGCTGGAACAAGATAGCGGCAATCCTACCGAGCTGCAACTTCTCAGGTATGATGGCAATTTCTTGAAAAAGATTTTCATACGTGATGTTCGAAACCGGGATTGGGAAGACCTTGCCCTGGCTCCAGGACCGGATAATGCTACAAACTACCTGTACATTGCCGATATAGGCGATAACAATTCAGAGCATAACAACTACACCATTTACCGTTTTCCGGAACCGGCTGCAGCAACCGACACAGTATTGACAACTGATAAAATTAATTTTCGGTACCCGGATACTGCCCATGATGCAGAAACGCTTTTTGTTGATCCCCTCACCAGGCACATCTACGTTGTAACCAAAAGAGATCAGCTTTCTAAAGTATATAAACTTCCCTATCCGCAATCACTTTCAGGTATCATCGATGCAGTCCCTGTTGCCACGCTATCATTCAGCGGTGCGGTGGGAGGTGCCATATCCGGCGATGGCAAGGAAGTGATCATCAAGACCTACACCGGACTCAACTATTGGCAACGCAAACCAAGTGAAACCCTGGAAGCCATGCTACAAAGAGAGGCCATCTCCCTTCCCTACAAACAAGAACCGCAGGGCGAAGCCGTTTGTTTTAATAATTCCGGTTCCGGATTTTTTACACTCAGTGAACGGGGATTCGCCACTTCGGTGGGCATTCATTTTTACAAACGCCTGTAACCCCGTCAGATGCAGCCCCATTAGTACCTGCAGATACTTTTCCAGGTTGCTTCCGGTAGCAGTAGCAGCCGATCGACAGCCTTGCTTGCTTCCGGGCTCCGAGGTAACCGAAAGGATGATGGCTTTAATAAAGATCCGCTCGCAGCATTGCGACTACGTCATATTAGTTAAGTGGAATCTATTAAAAATTAAAAATGTAGCGCGGCAATTCAACCACATACCTG